>JANQEL010000215.1 GCA_028278345.1 Myxococcota bacterium | reverse complement strand
CGCAGATTGGCTTCGGCGGGGGACGCGGCCTTCTGCGAGTTCCCGTCCACGCCGCCGCCCCCGACCCCGGCGAGGTCGAGCCCCACGCAGAAGCTCTTGCCGCGGCCCGCCAGCACGATCGCGCGTACCTCTGGATCGTCGCCGAGTTCCTTCATCGCAAAGGGCAGATCCGTCCAGAACTCCTTCGCCATGGCGTTTCGCTTTTCGGGGCGGTCGAGCCAGAGGGTGGCGATGTGACCGGCGCGGTCGATGGTGAAGACGTTCGAGGCGAAGGACATGGGGGCTCCGTTTGCGTAAGGGGTGGGCGCGGCGCCCGAGCCTAGCGGCTTCTCGTGATGCGACCCTGCGGGTCTGCTGCATTCGGCAGTCGACCGCCGATTCCGGCAGTGCGGATCGCCACTCCCGTTGTTCTGCGCGCCCTGGCTGCGGCGGCACCGGGGCCGGCGTCGGCATCGAACTTGCTCACTATCCCCCGATGGGGAGTCCGACGAAATCAGTCGAGGGGAATCGTGAAGAGGATGCGCAGCCCCTCGACCACACGGTCTGCGCGCAAATAGCCGATCGCGTTGCGCTCGAGCCGAACGAAGCGCGCCACCGCGTCATCCGAGGCGAGGGTGGCCGGTGGCAACACGCCCTTGAAGTACTGCCGGTTCCAATACAGGTCGTGGTGCTTCGCCTGTTCGGCGAAGACCGCCTTGCTGAACGCCCGGCGAGCGTCGCTATCGGCCTCGCGGTTGATCGGCACGATCGGCGAGCCATCGCGCCAGAAGCGACGCTGCTTGAGATAGATCTGAGCGACTTCGTCGACCGAAAGGTCGACCTCTCGCTCGATGGAGACGACGACGGCGAGTCGCGCACGGTCGATCTGGCTCTCGCCCCGGGGTGCGTGCAGGGGCAAGCCGAGCGTGAGCACCCCGAGCAGCAGGGCGGCGAGGCAGCCGCGCATGTCAGAAGAGCACCACAAACGAAGCCTTCAGGCCGCGTTCGTCGTCGAGGGGTTTCTCGTTCGCAACCCGATAGGTCGCCTTGAAATGCAGGTACGAACGAGGCGT
The DNA here is from genome assembly GCA_028278345.1 of Myxococcota bacterium. Lineage (GTDB taxonomy): Bacteria > Myxococcota_A > UBA9160 > UBA9160 > UBA4427 > DUBZ01. Next base: position 59,241 of record JANQEL010000215.1, on the reverse strand, counting down.
CCAGACGAAACCGAAGTCGCCGAGGTGCACCGGCGTATCGGAGCCCACGGGGTCCGAGTACTCGTACCTGGTTACGAGGTAGAAGGACTCGACGAGCTGGTAGGCGCCCTCGAGATAGAAGCCGTATTGGTGCTTGCCCTCGCGGTCGGCGTAGATGAACTCGGCGTTGATCTCGTGGGGGCCGATGTGCCACTGGGTGTCGAGGCCCGTCAGATAGCTCCAGCGACCGTCGCGGCGCGACGCGAGGAAGGAACCGGCGATCGAGTACGCCTCGCCCGGTGCCACGCTCTCGATGCGGCCGCCGACGCTTCGATCGGCCGGATCTTCGTCGGATTCGACGTCGAAGGGATCGACGAACTGGCCGTAGAGCCAGTAGTGCAGCGTACGCTGGCCGGGAAAGAAGGTGCCGTAGAGCAGGCCCCCGGTCTGGTGTTCGTCGGTGGCCTGCAGGATCTCGGGCTGGGTGGTGGTCCAGACGAAGGGCTCGGCGGGGACGAGGTGGCGACGCGAAACCGGCGTCTGGAACTTGCCGAGGCGCAGGTTCAGCGCGTCGCTCCACACCAGATCGCCGTAGAGTCGTTCGAAGATGGTGGTGGGCCCCGACTCGGCCTTGCCGTCGTTGAGCTCGACCTCGAGCAGGTCGCCGACCTCGAGTTCCATGAAGCCGCGCAGGAAGTTCACCGGCTCGTAGTTCACCAGGAAGTTGATGCCGTCGAGTTCGAGGGAAGTGTCGCCGTTGTTTTCTGCGGTGAGTTCGATTTGCGAAAAGCCGCCGAGGTGGAGGCCGATGCCTTCGAAGCGAACACCGCGACCGGGTTCGTATTCGATCGGGCCGATGAAGCTCTCGTTGGCGGCTTCGCCCGCGGCATCGGTTTGTTCTGCGGATGCCGTGCCGTCGAGGGAGGCGAACGCCAGCAGCAGCGCGACCATGATTCGGCGCGCTGCGCGTTCGGGGCGTGTCGTGTCGATTGATTCGATGCGCATGATCGTGATTTCGCGTGCGCGCTCGGCTTGCGCTGTCCGCGCATGGCGTGATCCGCCGCCGGCGATGCAAGGGTGTTACGCTTTGGTCGACCCGGCAAGAAGAATCGACTCACGCGTGACGATTCTGGATACGGAAGTGGACGAGTAATGAAGTTCACACACGGTTCGATGTCACTGCGACAGAAGCTGCTGTTGTTCTCGGCCGCCCTCGTGTTGATTCCGGGTCTGCTCTTCGTCGTGATCGTCCAGCAGAGCGGGCAGGCTTCACTGCAACAACTCGTCGGGCGACAGCTCGCGCGCGAGGCCGCGCATACGCGCGATCGCTTCGTCGCCACCGTGCGCCGTGAGCGCGAAGCCCTCGAGAGCTTCGCCCGACAGGATCTGATGCGGGACGTGCGCGTGCGGGACATCGATAAGCGCGTGAGTGCGGCGCTTGCGACCCTGCGAGAGGGCGACCCGGTTCGCGCGGGCTATCTCGTGCTCGACGATGGCGGGGAGGTCGTGGCGTCGAGTGAGGCGGCGTGGATCGATGGGGCACCGAAGTGGTTGGTTCGTGTCTCCGAGCGGTCGAAGCCTGACGAAGAGGGGCACCCGACCAGCCCGATCGCGATTTCGAGCGCCGGACGCCACGCGCTCTTCCTCGAGACCCCGATCCCCGATCCCGACGCCCCGGGTGAGACGATCGCCCGCCTGCTCGCCCTCTACGATTGGTCGCGCCTGATCGACCTGCTCGGCGAGGTCGAGGGGGATCTGGCCGAGCAGGAGGTTCGCGCCGTTGCAGTGATCGTCGACCAGGGCGGTTCGGTGCTCGGTGGGGGCGGGGAACGCGTCGCGAGCTTCCTGCAGGATGCGCGCTTCGACGATCTCGGTGTCTTCGATGGAGGGCGTTCGACGTATTCCCTGGTGCGGGATTCGGGCGTCATCGTCGGTCGCGCCGAACTCGGAAGCGAGTTCTGGAACTGGCAGCTCCTCGTGCTCGACCCCCACGCCGACGCCTTCGCGCCGATTCGCGAGATCATGACGCGCATCGCGTTGCTGCTCGGCCTCGTGCTGCTGCTCGCGCTGTTCGTTGCGACGGTGGCGGGTCGACGGGTGGTGCGGCCCCTCGGCGAACTCACCCATGCCGTGCGCGGGCTTTCCCCCGAGCGCCTCGCCCACACCCACGTGCCGGTCGAATCGGAGGACGAGGTCGGCACCCTCGCACGCGCCTTCAATACGATGGCGGGCGAACTCGACCAGGCGCAGCGAGCCCTGGTCGATGCGGCGAAGTTCGCCCTTGTCGGCGAACTCGCGGCGGGTGTCGCCCACGAACTGCGCACCTCACTCGGCGTGCTTCGGAGTTCGGTGCAGATCGTCGAACGCACCGTCAGCGAAGACGACCCGCAGCTCGTCGAACTCACCCAGATGATCCGCGCCGAGGTGGACCGGCTCGGTGGCATCGTGAACGAACTCCTCGAGCTGGGGCGAGCCCGCTCTCCGCGCCTCGAAGTCGTGCCCCTCGCCAGGCCCCTCGAGCGCGCCATCGAACTCGCCCGCGCACGCGCCGAGGAGGCGGGGATCGAGATCGCCCACGAACCCTTCGACGAAGGCCTCGAGGTGCACTGCGACGTCGAGATGATCCATCAGGTCGCCCTCAACCTGCTCGTGAACGCCATCCAGGCGATCGGGCAGGGCGGTCACATCGAGGTGGGTCTCGCGGCCGAAGGCGATGACCACGTGGCCTTCGAGATCGCGGACGACGGCCCGGGCGTCGACGAAGAATCGCGCAAGCAGATCTTCCGCCCCTTCGTTTCGGGTCGCGAAGGAGGGATCGGACTCGGCCTCACCTTCGTACAGCGCGTCGTCTACGAGCATCACGGGCAGATCGATCTCGAGAGCGCTCCGGGAAAGGGCGCGCGCTTTCGGGTCAAGCTGCCGCGCACGCCGTCCGACGCACAGGGGGTTGGCGTCGACGCGAACGGAGGTGTCGCATGAGGCGGGTGGTCATCGTCGACGACGATTCGCGCTCGCGGCGGGTCGCGCAGATCCTGGTCGAGCGCATGGGCCTGCCTTCGCGCGCCTTCGACGAGGCCGAAGCGGCATTGTCCTTCCTGGAGGGTGAGAAGGCCGCCCTCGTCCTCACCGACCTCAAGATGCCGCGCGTGGACGGCATCGAGTTCATGCGCCGGCTTCGCGACCTCGACGCGAGCGTGCCCGTCATCATGATGACCGCCTACGGCAGTGTCGAAACCGCGGTCGAAGCCATGAAGCTCGGAGCCGTGGACTACCTCACGAAGCCCGTCGACGTCGACGTGCTCGAGGTGCTGATCCGTCGCTCCCTCGAGAGTTCGCGTCACCAGCACGAGAATCGCTACTTCAGGGAACGCGAGGAGGCGAGGCACGGCTTCGAGACCATCGTGGGCGACGCCGCCCCGATGCAGGATGTCTACGAGCTGATCTCGAAGGTGGCGCCGACGAAGAGCACCGTGATGATTCGCGGCGAGACCGGCACGGGGAAGGAGTTGGTCGCGCGCGCGATCCACGCGCGGAGTCCTCGCAAGGAGGGGCTCTTCGTTCCCCTCAACTGCACGGCGATCCCCGCGGATCTCCTCGAGAGCGAACTCTTCGGCCACGTGCGCGGCGCGTTCAGCGGCGCCCATGCCGACCGCGAGGGAAAGTTCCAGGCGGCCGACGGCGGAACGCTCTTCCTCGACGAAATCGGCGACATGGACATCGGGCTGCAGGCGAAGCTCCTGCGGGTGCTGCAAGAGGGCGTGATCCAGTCGGTCGGGAGCAATCGCGTGGTGCCCGTCGACGTGCGGATCGTCTCGTCGACCCATCGCGATCTCGAGGCGGCGATCGAAGCCGGTGCCTTTCGCGAGGATCTCTTCTATCGCCTGAACGTGATCGAGATCCGCTTGCCCAGTCTCGACGAACGGCGCAGTGACATCCCCGGGCTGGCCGCCCACTTCCTGTCGCGCTTCGCGGTGGAGATGGGCAAGCGCAGTCTCGCCCTCACTCCGGAAGCCGAAGCGTGTCTCGAGCGTGCGCCGTGGCGAGGCAATGTGCGCGAACTGCAGAACGTGATGGAGCGTGCAGCCGTGCTGGCCGAGGGGGAGACGATCGGCGAGGGCGACGTTCGCCCGCTGTTGGCGGGGAGCGAGAGCGCGGCCGACGGGTCCGACGTACCGAGCGGAACCTTCGACCTCGCCGACGTGGTCGGCGAAGCCGAGAGGCGCGCGATCCTACGCGCCCTCGCCGCCAGCGATGGCAACAAACAGAAGGCCGCGCAGCTGCTCGGCATCGGCGAACGGACGCTGTTCACCAAGCTCAAGCGCCACGGGATCTGAGCGACGTCGCCCGTTAGAGGTGCTTCGCGAGCACCTCGATCGTGCGTGCGTCGCTGTCGTCGGCCACCGGGAAGATCGCGGCGTCGAAGTCGGTCACGCCGATGTCGGCGAGCCGCTTGATCTGGTCGCTCACCGTTTCCGCGTTGCCGACGATGGCGATGTCGGCCGGCCCGGCCGCACCTTCCTTGTCGAGCATCGCGCGGTAGGAGGGCAGGGTGCCGTACATCACGAGGCCCTTCGAAATCGCTTCGCGTGCGGCAGCTTCGTCGTCGGTCACGACGATCGGGAAGCCGGCCACGATGCGCGGGTCGGGGCGCCCGGCCTCCTTCGCGGCGGCGCGGAGCTTCGGAGCGATGTGATCTTCGATCGTCGCGGGCCCGGTCATCCACAGGATCGTGCCGTCGGCGGTCGAGCCGGCGATCTGCAGCATGCGATCGCCGAGTGCGGCGATCAGAATCGGGAGCGGGCTCGTACCCGGAACGTCGAGGGCCGCGTTCACGCGATACTCGTCGCCCTGGAAGCTCGCGGCTTCACCGCGTGCGAGGGGGCCGAGTACGCTCATGTATTCGCGCATGTGGCTCGCCGGCTTCGCGTACGAGAGGCCGAACATGTCTTCGATCACGAGCTTGTGCGAGAGCCCGATCCCCAGAGTGAAGCGCCCGCCGCATGCGGCCTGGGTGGTGAGGGCCTGCTGTGCGATCGCGGCCGGGTGCCGCGGATAGGTGGGGACGACGGCGGTGCCGAGTTCGATGCGCTGGGTTTCGCGCCCGACGACGGCGAGGCTCGTGATCGCGTCGAGGCCGAAGATGTTGGCCATCCACAGGGCGTGGAAGCCCGCGGCTTCGAGTTTCTGGGCGCGGGCGACGATGCCGTCGAGGGTTCCATCGGGACCGGGGGTTGCACCGGCCATCACACCGATTCGCATGGGGAGTTCCTTTCACGGAGAGCGCGTGTTGGGCGATTGGGAAGGCGCAGCATAGACCGCGGCGCCGGGCCTCGCTTGTCCTGCGAGCGCGACTGCGATTGACTCGGGCCGCGCCCGAACCGGGAGTCCACCGCCTTGTTTCGCGATCTGTTCAGTGCGGGCTTTCGTCCGTTCTTCTTCCTCGCTGCGTGCAACGCCTGGGGTTCGATGTTGCCCTGGCTCGCCGTGCTCGGGGGGACGGCAGTGCCGACCCAGGGTTGGCCGCCGCATACCCTCCACGCCCATGAGATGATCTACGGCACGGTGGTCCCGGTGATCGCCGGCTTCCTGCTCACCGCGGTACCGAACTGGACGAGCACCGAGCGCGTGCAGGGCGGGCGACTGATCTTCCTCGTCGCGCTCTACCTGGCCGGCCGCGTGGCGCTCGTCGCTGCGGGTCCTCTCGATCCGTTGACCGTGGCTTGTATCGACGTGGCCTTCCTCCCCGCGCTCGCCTGGTTCGTCGGCGCACCGATCGTGCGCGCACGCATGTGGCGCAACCTGCCGGTGTTGATGGTACTGCTCGGCCTGACGATTGCGAACGTCCTGATCCATCTCGGGCTCGTGCGCGGCGATGCGTTGCTCCTGCGCGGCGCCACCCACGGCGCCGTCTACTTCGTGGTGATCTTGATGCTCGTCATCTCCGGTCGCGTGGTTCCGATGTTCACGCGCAACGCGTTGCTCGATCGCGAACGCGCGGGGCGGATCTCGCACACACCGGCGATCGGGGCTGCGGCATTCGCCTTCGCGGCGTTGGCGATGCTGTGGCAGGTGGTGCGGCCGGGGCATCTCGCGGTCGCACCCCTTTCGGTCGGCGCCGGGATCTTCATCGTCTTGCGCATGCGCGGCTGGCAGAGCCTCGCGACCCTGCGGCAGCCGATGCTGTGGGTGCTGCACGCCGGGCATCTATGGATCGCGGTCGGCTTTCTGTGCATGGGCGTTTCGACCTGGCTCGGGGTGGGGATCGGCGCGGCTGCGCTCCACGGCTTTACGGCCGGCGCGATGGGAACGCTGATGCTCGGCATGATGGCGCGGGTGAGCCTCGGGCATACGGGGCGTTCGATCGAAGCGGATCGCGTCACAGTCGTGGCCTTCGTCTGTGTGATCGCCGGTGCCGCCATTCGCATCGCCGGGGGGCTCGGGCCGGTTCCATTGTACCGGGACAGCATGCTGCTGGGCGGCAGCCTCTTCACCCTCGCGTGGTTCGCCTTCACCTGGGGCTACACGAGAAAGCTCTTCGCACCGCGGGCCGACGCGAGCTGAGGCTCGCGTTGTTCGTGGGGCATCGACGCGACGAGGTCACACGCGCGACACTCGAGTACCGTCGGATGTCGGGGAGCACGCGACGTGAAAGAGACGAAGTACACCTTCTGCCGGATCTGTGAAGCGACGTGCGGCCTCGAGGTCGATGTCGAGGACAACCGCATCGCCGCGATCCGACCCGATCCGGCGCACGTGGTGAGCCGCGGCTACGCATGCGTGAAGGGCACGCGCTGGGACTCGGTGCAACACAGCCCGGATCGCGTGACGACGCCGCTCAAACGCGTGGGCGAGGCGTTCGTCGAGATCTCCTGGGAACAGGCCCTGCGCGAGATCGCCCAGAAGATGAAGGCGTTGATCGCGCAGCACGGGCCGGAAACCGTGGGCCACTTCGCGGGTTCCGCCGCCGGGGCCAACGTGCTCTCACCCATCTTTCGCGGCGCCTTGTACTCGGCCCTCGGCTCGCGACGCATGTACGGCACCGGCTCCTGCGACACGATGAACAAGTTCCGCGTGAACGAGGACATGTACGGTTCGCCGATGCGTCTCGCTCATCCGGATGTCGATCGTGCCCGGTTCATGATGGTGCTCGGAGCCAACCCCGCCGTTTCCGGCAACACCCTCTATCACCTGCCGCGAAGTCGCGAGCGTTTCTCCGAGATCGTGAAGCGCGGCGGGCGCGTGGTGTTCGTGAATCCGCGCCGCATCGAGACGGCAAGCGCCGGTGAGCATCTCTTCATTCGACCCGATACCGATGTCTTCTTCCTCTCGGCGTTCTTGAACGAGATGATCCGCGAAGGCCATGTCGCACGCGAGCGCATCGCCCGCGCGATGGTGAACTTCGAAACCCTCGAAAAGACGGTCGCGGATTGGACGCCGGAACGGCAGGCGGAAGTCACGGGTGTTCCGGCCGCGACCCTGCGCGAACTCGTACGAGACCACGCCCGAGCCGATGGCGCGGCGCTCTACATGGCGACCGGTGTCAACCAGGGTCGCAACGGCACCCTGTGTTTCTGGCTGCTCGAGTGCATCAACGCCGTGAGTGGAAACCTCGATCGTCGCGGCGGAACCCTGATGGGACAGGGGCTCTTCGACATGGCGGCCCAGGTCACCGAAGATCCGCAAATGATGACCAGCCGCGACCGCGCCGACGGCCTGCCCACCGTGTCGGGGCAGCAGCCCTCGGGCGTGCTCGCCGACGACATCCTCGAGGGCGATGCCACACCGTTGACGGCCTTGTTCGTCGAAGCGAGCAATCCGCTCCTGGCCTGCAGCAATCCGAGCGGTCGTCTCGACGAAGCGCTCTCGAAGCTCGAACTCCTCGTGTCGATCGACCTCTTCCGCAACGAATGCGGAGATCTCGCCCACTACATCCTGCCCGCGCCCACCTGGATGGAGCGACCTGAGATCCCGTACGCACTGCAGAGCTTCGCCGGTTGTACTCCGACTCCCTACATGATCTACGCCGACCCCGTCCTCGAACCGCCGCCGGGCGTGCGCAGCGAGTGGTGGATGTTCGTGCGGCTGGCGGACGAACTCGGGCTCACCCTGTTCGACAACAAGCTCGCGAGCTTCGCCGTCAAGACGATGGCGCGGCTCACCTATTCGCCACTCGGCCGGTTGGTGCCCGGGCCGCGTTTCATGCTCGACCAGATGATGAAGAAGGGCGGGGTGCCCGGCGTGAAGGAGATGTCGAGCCAGCATCCCCACGGCATTCTGTTGCCGGAGAACGAAGGCGAGAACTTCCTGGGTACCGAGCGCGTGCTCACTCCGCACGGGAAGGTCGACCTCGCACCCGCGGAGTACGTGGAAACCTACGCGCAGCAGATCGAAGCGCGCTTCGAGGAAGAGAAGCGCAACGTCTCATGCATGAAGTTGATCGGCAAGCGCGAGATGAAGCGCATGAACACCTTCTCCTCCAACGCTGAACGCCTGGTGACCGACACCACGAACTACGTCTACATGAGCCCCGACGACGCCACCCGCATCGGCGTCGCGAACGACGATGCCGTCGAGGTCGAGAGCGATTTCGGCTGCATCGAGATCCCGGTACGCGTCACCGACGAGATGATGCCCCGCACCATCGCGATCCCGCAGTGCTGGGGACACAAGGACGCCCGCGGACTCAGCCACGCGCGCAAGCATCCGGGGGTGAACTCGAACCTGCTCGCCGGCGACGGCCTCGGCAACATCGAAGCCCTCTCGGGCATGTCGCATCTATCGGGGATCCTGGTGGATGTGCGGCCTGCGAAGGCGGATGTTGCGACCCCATGAATGCGATCGACCCCGACGCCTTCGAGGCGCGCTTGCGAAACGTCTCGTCGAGATCGCGCTTCAGCTTTCCCGCAGACGCGATCCCGCCCAGCTTTCGCCGCGCGGCCGTATTGATCCCGTTCTGGCGGGAAGCGGACGAGTTGTTCGTGGTCCTGACCGAGCGGGCGCGGCGCATGCGTACCCACGCGGGCATGGTGGCCTTCCCGGGTGGTCAGCTCGATCCGGGCGAAGACTGGACCCAGGCGGCGGTTCGCGAAGCCGAAGAGGAGGTCGGCCTCGATCCGAACCTCGTCGAGGTGCTCGGCCCCCTCGACGATGCCTGGAGTGGGGCGCGTCACCACCTGGTGCCGGTCGTGAGTTGGCTGCACGAGCCGCCGACCCTGCGGGCCAACCCGGCCGAGGTGGAGCGCGTGATGCGGGTTCCCCTGCACGAGATCGTGCGCCCGGAAGCCCGCAACGACACGACCGTCTATCTCGGCAGCCTGGCCTGTACGAACACGACCATCGACGTGAGCGAAGGCCAGATCTTCGGCTTGACCGCGGATCTCCTGCTCGAAGCCGTCGAATGGGCGACGGGCCAGGAGCCGCAGCGGGGAAGGACGCGCCTTCGGGAGTTGCGCGCCGCGGCCGAGGCTCGCGACTACGACTTCGACTGAGGCGATCGCTCGTCGCCCCACTCCGGCTCCGCAACGAAGTCCGCGAAGCGGTTCTTGTATTCCGTATGAACCCAGAAGTCGAAGGCCTCGGAAACGTCGTGTCCTTCGAGGCCTTCGAAGTCGCGCGACAAGCCAGCCGCGCCGATCGCACGGCCCTGGGACATCGCGCGGAAGCTCACGTCGAGCACCCTGTCGAGTTCGGTGTAATAGAAGTGGGCGCGCTCGCGGGCGAGTTCGTGGAGCTTGTCGGCCACTTCGTCTTCGAGGCACGCCGGTGCGCAGAGATGAACCTCTTGCGGGCGCAGCGCCCGCGGCAGCAGGGCCGAGGCTTCGATCGCCTGTCGGCAACCGAGGGAGTGGGCCACGAGGCGCACCTCCCGACCTTCGCGGGTGAGCCGTTCGATTTCGACGGCGAGATCGTGGGCGCGCTCTTCGGCCTGTCTCCGGGCTTCGATGAACTGCGCGATGAACTGTGCGCTGATGCTGACCGCCTGCTCGGCGAGGAACCATCCCGCGGTCGCCAGGGGGTTCACCTTGCGGGTGTGGCGCGCGAAGCGGTAGAGGTCCCAGAGCGTCTTCGCGCCGCCGGCGATCGGCAACGCGAGCTTGCGGATGTTTCCCGCCTGCCAGTGATAGCCGCGTGCGCCTTCGCCCCACTCGTGGGTGCCGACGAGACTCTGGTGGCCGCCCAGCCAGGCGTCGAAGTGCCTGGGCGATTCGTTGCGACCGAGGAAACCCTTCACGTAGATCGTGACTTCCTCGTCGTCCGCGCCGCCGGCGAGTTCGATCAGTCGCGACTCATCGGTCTCGTCTCGTTTCTTGCGCTGCTCGCGTTTCTCGAGTGCCTCGAGGTCGGTTTCCGTCACCCGACCGCTCCCCCCGGACGCATGGTTCACCTGGATGATAGGCTGAATGGGCGACTGCGGAGGTCTCCATGAAAGCCTGGCGCGTTCATCGTCACGCGAACCCCACGAAAGCCCTCGAACTCGACGAGATCGACGATCTCGAGCCCGGCCCAGAGCAGGTGCGCATCGCCGTCCGCTCGACGGTGCTGAACTTCAACGACATCGACGGCTGCTACGGCCGCTACCGCACGGTGAACCCGCCGCTGCCCTACGTGGCGGGAATGGAGGTGGTCGGGGTGGTCGACGCCGTGGGAGCCGGGGCGGAGGAATGGCTCGGCAAGCGCGTCATGACGACCCCGGACGGGGCGATGGGGGGATACGCCGAGCAGGCTCTCGCGGGCCTCGACATGCTCTTCGAAGTGCCCGAGAGCCTCGACGATCGCGAAGCCGCGGCCTTCTTCTTTCCCTTCCATCTCTCCCACCTCTCGCTCCACGAGCGCGCGCAGCTTCGCGAAGGCGAGAGCGTGCTCATCCACGCGGCGGCGGGAGGCATCGGCTCGGCGGCGGTGCAGCTCGCGAAAGCGGCCGGCGCGAAGGTGCTCGCCACCGCGGGAAGCGAGGCCAAGCTCGAACTCTGCCGCGAGCTCGGCGCCGATGCGGTCTTCGACTACACCTCGGGCGACTTCTCGCCGTGGGTCGTCGAGCAGACCGATGGCAAGGGGGTCGACGTCGTCTTCGACACCGTGGGCGGCGAGGTGACCGAGCGCTCGTGGCAGTGCATCGGTCTGAACGGGCGCCACGTGATGGTGGGCTTCTCGAGCGGCATCGACCGGGAGGACAGCGGCTTCGAGCCGCGCGCGATCCTTTTCGGCAACTTCGCGCTGCTCGGCGTGATCCTCGTCTATACGCGGAACGCCGACGCGATCAAGCAGGCGACGGGGTGGAACTTCATGCCGCGCTCGGTGGGCGACGAAGTCGAGGCGCACCTCGAAGAGTTGCTCGCGAGCAAGACGATCCGCCCCGTGATCGGTCGCGTGGTCGGCTTCGACGAAGTGCCCGCGGCCCTCGAAGCCATGGAGGCGCGCAAGACGATGGGTCGGACCGTCGTCGAGGTGCAGGGCTGAGCTCAGGCGAACCCCAGCGTCTCCATGTCCACGAGGTTGCGCAGGGGAACGCCTTCGACGTAGCGCTTCACGTTCGCCTCGAAGAGTTCGAAGACGTCGTCCATGTAGCGATCGACCGAGACCGACGAGTGGGCCGAGACGTAGAGGTTCTCGATGTCCCACAATGGGCTCGAGGCCGGCAGGGGTTCTTCCTCGAAGACGTCGAGGGCGGCAGCAGCGAGCTGGCCGCTCTCCATGGCTTCGATCAACGCTTCGGTATCGACGAGGGAGCCGCGCGCGACGTTGACGAGGGTGGCGCCCTGTTTCATCGCGGCGAAGGCCTTGGAGTCGATCAGGTATTTCGTATCGGGGCTCGCGGGGGCCGCGATCACCACCGCGTCGCAGCGCGCCAGCATGTCGTGGAGTTGGTCCGGGGTGTAGATCTCGTCGGCGAGCTGCGCGGCTTCGCCGGTTTTCGGCGTGCGCTTCAAACCCAGCACCGTGCAGCCGAAAGCGCGCGCGCGACGCGCCACTTCGCAGCCGATGCTCCCCATCCCCACGATGCCGATCACGCTCCCCGCGAGGCTGCGACCATAGCTGCGGACATAGGCGTGATCGCGCTGGTGTCGCTGTTGCTCTGCGAAGCGCTTCCAGATCTGGAGAAGCTGACCGATCACCCACTCGGACATCGACGAAGCGCTCACCCCCGACGCATTGGTGACGACGACCCGATCGCGCCGCACGCCCGCGGCGACGAACTGTTCGACCCCCGCGCCCAGCCCCTGCAGCCACTTCAGACGCGGGGCGACTTCCATCAGCGCCTTCGGCGTATTGAGGGCGATCATGGCTTCGCAGCGTGCAAGTGCATGGCGACGTTCTTCGGCGTGACTCAGTGCCCAGGGCGGTGGCTCGTCGTGGGGGAGGTGGGGCGTCGCCGCACCCCAATCGGAACCCTCGTCGGCGGGCAGGGTCACGACTTCGATGCGGGGATCGATCGCCTCGAGGCGTTCGATGAAGCGCGGCTGTTGCAGGCCGGGATATCCGAGGCAGATGACGATCGGTTCGTGCTCGCTCACGTGGGGGCTCTCCATCTTCGTTCGGGCGCTTCGCTGTGCGGGCCCGATGTTCGCAAAGAAGAGGCGCTCTGATAAGGTTCGCGCCATGGGGGATCGCATCACACGGCAACTCGTCATCGGCCTGTTCGTGGCGCTGCTGCTCGTCGCGCCCAGCAGCGCCCAGGTGAAGGTGGGCTTTCCGGTCGCGAACAAATCGGATCCCACGCCTCAGGACGATCTCCCGGAAATCGAGTTCACCGGAACGGGCGAGGCGGGCACCGGCCACCTCGGCCTGCGCTTCGGCTACTACGACCAGCCCGACAAGGGAGAGGGCAACCCCTTCCTCGACGAAGAACTCCAGGTGATCGAGACGGTCTTCATCGCCGACTACAACGTCAATGAGCGTCTTTCGGCCTGGGGCATGGCCAGTATGGACATCGTGACGAGCGCCTCGATCGGCCGCCTCGACGACTATCCGAAGCAGACGGGTGCGTCGGGCGATTACTACTTCGGCTTCGAATTCGGAGCGAGCTACGAGCTCGAGGTCGACCGCCGCGTGGGTGCCTTCCTGCACCTGAGCGGTGAGCGCGACTACTGGAGTCTGGGTTATGGCGGAAACACGGCCTATGACTTCAACAACGGCAACACCACCGTCGACCTGGGCGCCAACTACTACTTCGACGTCCTCGACATCATCCGCTTCAACGGCCGAGAGAACGAGGGGCACGACTACCGCCACACCTTCACCACCACGCTGACGGTGCGGCAACTGCTCGATCGTCGTTCGTTCGGAGAAATCGGCGGTACCTTCACCTATCAGGCCGATTTCCTCGAGACACCGTACAACGGCGTCGTGATCCGCGAGGACGGCACGCGTCCGCCCTTTGCATTCGACAACGACGCCGACGGCTTCGAGATCGAGGAGGCCCTGCCCAACTCGCGCAATCGCGGGACGCTATTCGGGCGTGTGCGTCGCCTGCTCTTCGACTCGACGGCGGTCCAGCTGGGCGGGAGCTACGGCTTCGACAGCTGGGAGGTGCGCGGTTACTCGGCCGAGTCGGTGATCTACCAGCAGCTCGCCCCCGATCGGTTGAACCTTCGCCTTCGCTACCGCTACTACGACCAGACCGAGAGCAAGCACTACGACATCACCCTCGATGCGGCCGATCCACGGCCGAGGTATCGCACCCAGGACACCGACTTCAGCGACTACCACGCACACACGATCGGGGCGAAGTTCGAGTGGCACTACGACGAAAGGTGGTTGATCGACATCGGCGCCGACTACACGATCCGCAGCGACGACATGGACTTCGTCTTCGGTAGCGTGGGGATCCGTCGCGCCTTCGTGGCGCCGGACGATTGGTGGCGCGCTGAAGCGCCGCAGTAGCGCATCCGCACGCGGGTCGCGCTCTGGGCGCGACCCGCGGCGGCTTGCAGCGCTAGTTCGGGACCGCGCGCTCTTCGGCGAGGGTGCCCGTCACGCCGCCGGACTTCTCGAGCTGGGCGTTCAGCTCCTGCGCGCGAACGCGGCGGCGCTCACGCAGGGCGTCGGTGTCGCACAGGCGATCGAGCACTTCCTGTCCCCAGGTGATGTGCTGTCGGTGCTTGCGCACCACGTGATCGAGGATCTCGATCGTGGGCGCATCGCAGATCTGATCCGTCTCGCGCATGGTCAGCTCGTAGACGTCGGCCAGATGCGGGATCAGCACGTCGATGATGCCGGAGAGCTTCTCGACCGTGAGGTCCGGGCGCTCGGGCTCCGACACCGACTGGATGAAGGCCGCGAACGCGTCATTGGCGGATTCCGAAGCGTTCACCGCCTTGGTGCCACAGCGCAGCTCGGGCAGACGCTTGCCGAGTTCGTCCGCCGCCTGCGCGACCTCCCAGACCACCTTGCCCAGGCCCGTCTTCACCGGGAGCTCGGGGATGGTCGCGATCCAGCCGCCGATCATCATCATCAACCACTCTTCGGCGTAGCGGAAGTTGCGGCAGCGGCGTGCCATGGCCTCGACGTCGTAGCGCCCAGACAGCTCGCGCAGGTCGGCGGGGATGTCGAAGGCCGAGTAGGGCGGAAAGGTGGTCTTCTCGTCGGGCGACATGCCCGGGTACATACGCATCTCGCTCATGATCGCGCCTCCTCGCCGCTCTTCGCCTTGCGTTTCTCCATGTGGCGTTCGCGGATGATGCGCGCCGCTTCGCGGAGCGTCTCCTTGCTGGGGCCGCCGCCCGAGAGGGTGGCGAGTTCCTTCAGCTCTTCTTCGGTGAAGCCCGCTTCGATGCGGTCTTCCCAGGCGATCGGGATCGCGGCGTCTTCGCGGTCGCTGCGCGCGCCGCCGAAGCTGAACTGCTTGTCGACGGTGCGGCGATACTCCTGGGTGCGCTCGAGGTATTCGGGATCGCCCTTGGTGAACTCGCGCACCCACTCCGAGCCGAAGCGCACGTGGGTGAGCTCGTCGGCGAGCACGTAGTCGACGGCCTGGCGCATCTTTTCATCGTCGGTTTTCTCCGCATAGCGGATCATGTCGCGGAAGACGTCGCAGGCGAGGCCCTCGAGGCCGCGGTTCACGCCGGCCACGCGCATGGCCGGATCGTCGCTGCAGGCGGCTTCGAAGAGGAAGGTGCTCTCGGGGAACATGCCCACCTGGCCGCCGAGGTGGGTGAGCAGCTTCTCGAAGATCTGCACGTGGCGCGCTTCGTCCCAGCACTGGCGCGCCATGTTCATCTTGAACTCCCACGGTGCGTCGGGGAAGTCGTAGAGCGAGCGGGCCGCGCCTTCGAGGGCCTGCATCTCGCCGACGAAAATGCCGTGCATGCGCAGCAGTAGGCGCGTGAGCGCTTCGGGCACGTCGGGGTCGATGGGCTCGTTCAAGATCGTGAGCGCAAAGGCCGGGCCATAGGCCTCGAAGAGCGGCTCGGCCGCCGTGCCGCGCACGGACTCTTCGATCATGTCGCTGAACTGCTCGAAGGCGTTCACGACCGTGTCGAGATCGTCCGGCATGGCTGCGAGCACCGTGGATTGCGCGTTCGACTGGCGTACGAAACGGCTATCCCGCGCGAGCTCATCGTGGTGAAGGAATCGCTTCATCGGGGTTCTCCTGTGCGGGCCATCGGGATGGCAGGTGGGATTGGGCGCTCACGCGTTCTCGATGCCGAGATACGCGAGAAAGGATGCGGCGAGTTCGTTCGCCACGGCTTCGTCGTTCAGCGTGTAGTCGCCGATGTCGTCGGTGCCGACCGCGTGGCGGTAGAAGAGCATGCCCAGGGCCTGCACGCAGGCGAAGGAGATCGCACGCGCGGGCTCGGGGTGTCGGATCTCTTCGCCGCGCGAGAGCAGGAGTTCCGTGATGCCCGAAACGACGTAGCGACTGAGCTTCATCTGCCGTTCGCGCATCGCTTCGTCGGTGACGACGCGCTGCAGGATCGCCCGGTCGAGGTGCTCGTTCGAATGCAGGATGTTCACGAGGAAGGGGAAGATCGTGTGCAGGATGTCGGCGATGTTCGCACCTTCCCAACGCGAGGCTTCGAGGGCGTCGTCCGCCGTGGCGTACGCCTCCTCGCAGTGCCGCTCGTGGAGCGCGTGGAGCAGGGCGTCCTTGTCCTTGAAGCGCCGATAGAAGGCGGCGACCGAAGTCTCCGCGCGACTCGCCAACCCACTCACGTGGATCGCGTCGAAGTCGCGTTCCTGCAGCATGGCCTCGGCGACATCGAGCACCCGTTCGAGGCTCTGGTGGGTGCGCGCCTGCCGCGGTGGACGAATCCATCGCAGGTCGTGTCGGGTCGGGACTTCACTCGGTAGGGCCATGCAGGAGCAGTCCTTCGAGAGAGGCGGTACGACACGGTCGAGCCGCCGAGGTGGGGCATCCTATCACGAACCGGAATCGAATTCCGGTTCCGGTTGATTGAGAATCTTCGTCCAGGAGAGCGCCCGAGGCATCGGTAGAATCAGCAGGAACGACCTCAACCGGTTGTAATGTCTACGAAATCTCGGGCAGCCCCAGGAGCCGGGCCGCATTCCCGCGCAGGATCCCGGGCCGCAGCTCCGGCCGGTCCTCGGTCACCAGCAGGATCTTCGCGAGGGTCGCGCCCAGGTGGTAGAAGGGCCAATCCGTGCCGAACATCAGCCGGTCGGGATCGAGCTTTCGCACCATGCGATCGAGCACGGTGACGCCCTGGCCGTGCAGGTCGTACCACAGGTTCGGGTGTCGCTCGGCGAGGAGAAGCGCGTCCTCGACATCGCGCGCGCCGCTGTGTCCGAGTACGAATTGCACCCCGCGAAAGCGCTGGAGGGCGCGTTCGTAGTGACGCATCAATGCGTAGCGGTGCATCGATTCGAGTTCGATCCCCGCGCGTCCGCCGTGGAAGAAGACGGGTAGGCCGAGGCGTTCACACGCGGCGTAGATCGGATCGTTGCGTTCGTCGTCGGGATAGAAGCGGCCGATCGGTGGATGCATCTTCACCATGCGGGCGCCTGCGGCTGCATGGCGTTCGAGCTTCTCGACGGCGCGACCGTCGCGGTAGTGCGCGGCGGCCCCGGGGATCAAGCGATCGGGAACGTTCGCGTCCTCGAGGGCAGCGAGAAAACGCTCGGCGATGTCATCGCCGAAGGGATGCCCGAAGGCCACCGGAAGGATGATCGCCTGCTGCACCTTCATCGTATCCATCTCGGCGAGCAGGTTCGGGATCGTGTGGGTCGCGACCTCCGCGGGCACAGTGAACATGCTCTTGAGGGCGCCCCGGCGCAGCGCGCTCAGGTCTTCTTCGCGGAAGTTCGCGTTGATGTAGACGTCGAGGTCGAGAGGGATCGGCGGTTCGCGCCCATCAGCGTCGAGGATGTGAATCACGCGATCGGTCTTCGCGAGCAGGTCGGGCTCGCCGGCGAAGAGTTGGGTGATCCCGAGGTGGGCGTGGATGTCGAGGATGGGAGGCAGGTCGGCGGTGCAGATCAGGCGACCGGCCTCGTCGAGGTCGAACCAGGGCAGCTCGGAGAGCCCTCGATAACCCGCGTAGCGCTGCACGCCGTGGGGGCCCGTGCCGGAGGCCTCTCGCTCGGCGAGCTTCTGTTCGTCGAGATAGCGCGCGTCGGCTTTGCTGTAGCGATTGGGGTCCGCGCAGCCCGTGAGCTGGAGGGCGGCGCCCGCCGCGAGGCCGCTGATGAACTCCCTACGTCGCATTGCTTTCCTCCGAATGCCACCGCGAATCTAACCCAGGAACGCGCCGAGTTGGGCCGCTGGCAGGGGAGTCGCGCTTCGTGCACGCTGGCCATGAGTGATTCCATTCACCCGTGCGCGGAGGAGGTCTCATGCCGAACGTCGAAGTCCCCGGTGCCAACCTCTACTACGAAGTCGACGGCGATGGTCCGACCATCGTGCTCGCCCACGGGGCCGGCGGCAATCGCATGATCTGGTGGCAGCAGGTGCCGGAGTTGGCGCGCGATCATCGCGTCGTTCGCTTCGACCATCGCAGCTTCGGCCGCTCCCGCTGCGAAGCCGGCGCCCTCGATCCCCGACTCTTCGCCGATGATCTGCGCGCCATCCTCGACGCCGAAGGGATCGAGCACGCGAGTCTCGTCTGCCAATCCCTCGGCGGTTGGACGGGGCTGCGCACCGCGCTCGAAAGCCCCGAGCGCGTGACCTGCCTCGTGCTCTGTGGGACGCCGGGTGGGATCGCGCATCCCAAGGTGCTCGAGGCGGCGGCTTCGATCGGCGATCGCATCCAGGCCGAAGGGGTGCGCGGCAGTGCGGCGCTGGCGCCGGGTTTCGAGACCGTGCAGCCGGAACTCGCCTTCCTCTACGACCAGATCTCCGGGCTGAACGTCGACTTCGACATGGCGGCCCTCGGGAAGATCTTCGATCCCGAATGTCGCTTCGAGGTCGAACGCGCTGCGGAGCTTCGGGTGCCGACGCTCATGGTCATGGGCGGACGCGATCTACTCTTTCCGATCGATTCGCTGCGCGCGGTGGCGGAGCTGATCCCCGGCGTCGAGACGGCGGAGTTCCCCGAATGTGGCCACTCCGTCTACTTCGAAGCGGCGGCCGAGTTCAACGCGACGGTTCGCGCCTTCATCGAGGGCCACGAGAAGGCCGGTTGATCGCTAGGGCGAAGCCCCGACTCAGCGAAACGAGCGCGCCGCCTCGTTCAGCTCGCCGGCCATCATCTCGAGGTCGTGTTCGAATGGGATGTCGTGGGGCGTGTAGCGCGGGCTGTAGGTCTTGAGCAGCTTCGGCAGGAAGAGCTTGCGAATCTGCGGCCACTCGGCGCGTTGGCGCGCCTTCTTGCCTTCAGCGCCCCCGCAGCGCTCCACGGCATCGGGATCGGCTTCGAGCATGTGCTTCGTCACGTTGTAGATGAACGAGCCCATGTGCCATTGGGCGTAGAGGCCGAAGACCAGCCGATGCCAGTAGCCACCGTAGATGTCGTCGTAGATGTCGAAAGCCACGGTGCGGTGTTCGAGCTCTTCGACGAGGTGCCAGTTGTACAGGGCGGCAACGGCCGGATGCGTGCCTGCGGTCGCGCCTCGCTCGAAGGTGAAGCGCGCGCTCGCCGTCGTGAGGGCCTCGAACCCCTCCGCATACGCCAGATTGAACCGCAGCGACTTCTCCTTCGAGAAGCGCCGATAGTCGGCGTCGAGCTTCGCTTCCATTTCGGGCAGCTTGGGGAAGGCCTCGAGGTTCAGCGCCTCGTTGAGCTTGATGTGCTGCTTGTAGTGCTGCCCTTCCTGGGCGCTGAAGCGTTCGAGGTCGTCGCGCAGGTGGGGGTCGTTGATGTGCTTCTTCGCCTCTTTCATCGTGCGAATCAGGTACGGCTCCAGATAGGGGAGAAGCAGCGACAGGCCGATCATCAGATACGACTGCTCGGGGTCGCCCTCGACCACGACGGGGTCGATGCCCTGCGGAAAGTCGAAATCCATCTGTCGCACGTAGATCGGCTGATGACTTCCGTGGACGCGCTTCGGCGCGGTCTCGGCGGCTGCTGACATGTCGCTCTCCCCGGGCGCGGTACCAGTGTGTTGCCGGTACCGCGCCGGGTCAAGCGGGTCGTTCAGACGATCTGCGCGGCGATCATCACGAGGCCGACGAGGCTGACGCCGAAGGCCCCGGTGCGAACCCAGGGAATCCCGGCGAGGTAGGTCACCGCGTGGGCGACGCGACCCCAGAAGAAGAGGGTGGCACCCAGCGCCGTGGTGTCGTTGGTGGCGCCCGAAACATGGGCGGCCAGCACGAGGGCCGCGAAGACGGGAAGGTTCTCGAGCGCATTGCGATGGGTGCGCGCCGCGCGCTCGCCCCAGGCCGGGAGTTCATAGGCTTCGTCGCGGTTGCCCGCCGCGAAGGGAAGCCCTCGTGTCTGGATCAAGGCCAGCGTCGAAGGAAAGGCGAGCAGGACGGTGAGGATCGCCGTGTAGGCGAGCATGCTGAGTTCGGTCGTCATCGAGATGATCTCCCGGGTGGTTGAAAGGGGGGACCCAAGGGTGCCACGCTGCTGGGCGTCGTTCGAAACGCAGTGGAGGAAAAAGTGACGATTCGAAGTCGTGGGGCCAGTACCACTCCGGGTGCGCGTCGTGGGGCCAGATGCCTGGGCGCGCTCTCTTCCACGTTGCTCATCACCCTGCTCGTCGCACCGGGGTGTGCTTCACCACCCATCGCCGATCGCCCGATCGAATTCGAAAGCGTCGATCCCTGGTCGCTCCACGTCGTGACCGAAGACGCCGACGGCGATGTGCGTGCCGCACGCATCTGGATCGTCTCCCTCGATGGCGACGGTTACATCCGCACGAAGCAGAGCCGCTGGTTCGCCAACCTCGAACGCGGCTCGTGGTGCCGTATCCGCGTCGACGGGCGCGAGTATCCCGTCGAAGTCGAGATGATCGATGACCCCGTCCTGCGCGAACGCATCGACGCCGCCTTCGCCGAGAAGTACGGCTGGCAGGAAAGCCTCGTCATCGGGGACGGACGGGCCCAGAGCGCGGATCCCTACATGCGCCTCCGCGCGATCCGCTGACCCCGCAAGTCGGACGTGAATCTATTCGTCGGGCGAACGCTTCTTCGCTTCGGGCAACCAGTAGGCACGCATCAGCTCCGAAGACCAGGCGGGCTGGGATACGTCGGTGCGCGGCAGAAATTCCCGCATGACGGGTTTGAGGTCGACCACCGGCGTGCCCTCGACGGCGTCGAGTTCGGCGACTTCGAGGCGGCGCCCGTTGCGTGCGACGACCCGGCAGATGGTGCTGCCGATGCGGTTGGGCCTCTTCTTGCCTCGTTGCGCGAAGATGCCGACAGCGGGCCAGTCCTCGTTGTTGCGCGGATGTCGTGCGCCGCTCACGACGCTCTTCGGGTCGACGCGATCGAAGACGAAGAGCACCTCGACGTGGGAGAAGGTTTCGAGGCCATCGAGGGCGGAGGCTTCGAAGGATTCGTCGAGCTCGATCGCGCAACGCGTATCGCCCCAGTAATCGTCTTCGGCCTTCTCGCGCGATGAGATCACGGTGCCGATCGCGCGCATCTGGAATTCGCGTGTCATCGGGTGTGAGGGTCTTTCATCGCCGCGGGGGCGGCGTGGTGGCGACGAGTTCCTGGAGTAGGGGCTCCGCCCAGTCGAGCCATTCGCAGAGCACCGGGCGGGTCGTCCGCGGATCGATCAGGTCGTGGACGCCGAAGGCTTCGGCGCGCGGGAAGGGGCTGCGCCCGCGGGCGAAGGCGTCTTCGAGTTCGCGGCGCTTCGCTTCGGGGTCGGCGGCCTCGGCGATCTCGCGACGGAACGCCACCGCGACCCCGCCTTCGATCGGCAGGGCCCCGGCTTCGGCCGAGGGCCAGGTGAAGACCGTGCCCTCCGGGCCGAAGTGCGCCGCCGCGGCCACGCCGTACATCTTGCGCACGATCACCGATGCCCAGGGGACGCGCGAGGTGACGGCGGCCATGATGGCGTCGACGCCGTAGCGAATCGTTCCGGCCTTCTCGGCGTCGGGGCCGATCAGGAAACCGGGTTCGTCGACGAAGCTCAGGATCGGCAGGTGAAAGGTGTCGCAGAACTTGATGAAGCGTTCGACCTTCTGGGCGCCGTCGGCGCTCATCGAGCCCGCGTAGAAGTAGGGATCGTTGGCGATCACGCCGACGCTGCGACCCTCGAGTCGCGCGAGCGCCGTGATCTGGGTGCGGCCGTAGCCCGCAGTCAGCTCGAAGAACGAGTCGCGATCGACCACCGCGCGAATCAGGTCGCGCATCTTGTACACCTGCTTGCGATCGCGCGGGATGATCTCGAGTAGGGCTTCTTCGCAGCGGTTCCGATCGTCCACTTCGCCCCCGCTGTGCCTCGGCGCCAGTTGCCAGACGTTGGTCGGCAGATAGGAGAGGAACTGCCGCATCAACTCGAAGACGTGGGCTTCGTCGTCGGCCACGCAATCCACCACACCGCTCTTCGCATGGACCTTCGCGCCACCGAGCTCGTCCTTCGTGAGCAGCTTGCCGAAGGCCCGCTCGACGATCGCCGGGCCCGCAATCAAGACCTGCGAGGTCTCACGCGTCATGATCGAGAAGTGCGAGGCCACGAGTCGCGCCGCGGGAAAGCCTGCCACCGCGCCCATGGCGGCGGAGATCACCGGCGCGGTCGCCATCACATGGGCGAAGGATTCGAAACGAGGCCGGCTGAAGACGGGGTCGCCCGCTGGGCGCGGTCCGGCTCCCTGCTTGCCGGTTCCGCGCACGCTTCCGCCGCCCCCTTCGAGGAAGCGGATCAGCGGTACGCGATAGCGGCAGGCGAGTTCTTCGGCGTAGACGCTCTTGCGAATGCCGGCGGGGTTGGGAGAACCGCCGCGCTGGGTGAAGTCTTCGCCGCCGATTGCGACCGGGCGCCCGTCCACCTTCGCGAGGCCGAGGACGTAGTTGCCGGGGGTGAAGGAAACGAGTCGTCCCTCTTCGTCGACTTCGGCGTGCCCTGCCATCGGGCCCTGCTCGCGAAAGCTCTCCCCGTCGACCAGGCCCTCGATGCGCTCGCGAATCGTCAGGCGCCCGCGTTCGTGTTGCTTCGCGACGGCCTCTTCCCCGCCCATCCGCTTGGCGAGTTCGCGACGCTTCGCGATCTCGTCGACTTCTTCCTTCCAACTCATGGCGTGGTTCCCAATCGGTGGTTCGATGTCTTTCGGTTCGGTCGTTCGGCTCAGTCGAAGGCCGGTAGCACCTCGGCGAGGAAGCGCGCTTCGCTCTCGGCGGCCTGCTCGGGGGTGAGGGTTCCGAATTCGAAGCGGGCCACCACGTGGTCGAAGCCGTGCTTCGCGCGAAGCGCCCCCAGGCTCTCTCGGCAGGCGTTGGCACCGCCACTGACGACCGCGCCCGACCCGCTGCCCGGCGCAGGCAGATCCGCCGCGCCTTCATCGGGCGCGACGTAGAGCGAGACCATCCAGGTCGATTCGACCGAGGGTTCCGGGGCCGTGGCCGCGTTCGAAGCGTCCCAAACCACTTCGAGTTCACGTTCCCGCGCCCAGGTCGCGACTTCGGGGTCGCCGGTCACGAGTTGAAGGGGCGGACCTTCGCTTCGGTGGGGTGCGGGATGGCACTGCACGTCATCGAAGCGGTAGAAGGCACCGTCGTGAGAAACGGGCGCGCCGGTGGCCGCACCCTGGATGATCTCGAGCTGTTCTCGTGCGCGTGCATCGAAGTGACCCTCACCCAGAGTCGCCCACCGCACGCGCCCCTCACTCGCGATGTCGAGCATGGCGATCTCTTCTGCGACGCGGAGGGGATGCATGTAGGGGCGAAGCGTGGTGACGAGCCCGATCTCGAAGTCGTCGCCCGCGGCTGCACTCGCGGTGGCGAGTCCCGCAGCGAGCAGGGAGAGCGTCGGAGGGACGCCCGCGCGATCACGGGGCGGTTCGCTCAGCCACAAACCGCGATAGCCCCGCGCTTGCAGGGTCTCGAGTCGATCGGCATGTCGTGCCGACGACGCGCTCGTACTCCCGAGCGCACTCCAGTCGATGCACTCGAGTCGCGAGAACTTCATCGAGCCTCCCCCGGCCAGGGCGTATACCAGATCGGAGAGGTCCAGGCGCGCTCCTGGATCGTCTTCGGAATGTCCTCGTTGCAGCAGGCTTCCATGCCATCCGGCACCTCACCCGCACTGCAGTCGACGCCGGCCCGCAGGCACACCCACTGGTTCCAGCGACAGCTCGGGTTCTCGACGATGCGCGCGTAGTAGTAGGAAGACGCCAGGGGATCGAAGTCGGGATCGCGCCACACGCTGCACAGCTGATCGTGCCCCGCGCCGCGCGGCTCGCAACTCGCGAGGTCGACGTCTGCTTCGTTGGCACCACCCGCCACGTCGTAGACATGCTCGCGCGGTTGCCCGTCTTCCACCCAACCCTTCACGATCTGGATTCGCTGCAGCGGCGTCGAGGGCACGCCGCGATCTCCCGGATCGCGCAGGGCGTTCACGACGAAGGCCGGTATGGCCTGTGAGCCAGGGGGAGGGGACGCGAGTTCGCCGCCCATCGGAACGCCTTCCGCATAGCCCGTGGAGACGAGCTGCGAAGAAGCGCAGAGATCGTCGGCGAAGTTCCAACCGCCGAAGAAGCGCGCGGTGATGCGAGGACCGCTCGTACCATAAGCCTCCCGCCGCTTCATCGCGGCGAAGAGCGACGCGCGCGTGTTCTCTTCGGCCCAGAGCACGGCGAGCCCGCCGGGGTTGAACTCGGCGCGATCGGGAAAGGCCGGAATGCCGAAGCGCGCGTTTACGGTGCCCGCGGCGTGGCCGAGGTACTCGTCCTCGTCGACCCGGCCCGGTGTGGCGAAGTGGGTGTCGGTCGAGCCGATCAAGCCGAACTGGAAGGGGTTCACACCGAGGCGTTCGCCCTGGACGAGACCCTCGGTGAGGGTTTCGCGCACGTAGACGCGCGGCGCGGCTTCGAAGTTCGAGGGCGGGCTCGCCATGTCCTGCATGCGCGGGTAGGGGACGGTTTCGTAGCCGCAGAGTTCGTCTTCCGCGCCGAAACCCGCGACGCGACACTCGCTGTCCCCCTTGTGCTGTGTCACTTCGACCAGGGGTTCGAGTCTCGTTCGGCGACGCGCATCATCGGCCGTGATCCCCCTGCCATCGTTCCGCGTGAGCGACCACATCAAGCCGTTGCTCACGTTCGAGTTGTGCGGGATCGCGATTGCGTCGCAGCCCTCACGGCCTTCGATGCAATCATCGAGGAGCGCGCGCCACAGGCCCTCGGCGGTCGGCGTCTCGATGTAGGTCGTGGGTGAATCCTGCACGACGTCGCTCGCGAAGATGACGTTGCGATGGATGTTGTTGCCCCCGGGCATCCCCGTCCATTCGTAACCCACGAAGCTCGTGAACTGGCACGCGTCGTTGTGTTCCCGCGCCGCTTCGCGGATCACCTTCCACGGCCCGAGCGCGGCTTCGCGACAAAGGGCTCCGTCTTCCCCGCAGAACGAAAAGCGACTCGGCGGATCGTTCGCGTAGACGTGTCCGTTGATCAGCGCGTAGCCGAGAGCCGGAAAGCGTCGCGCTACGCGACACACCAGCGAATCGTGTCCCGGCAGTTCGGGCTGTTGGCAGATCTGGGTTTCGCCGAGCAGGTCGCTGTGATCGGTGACCACGGCGAAGTCGAGGGGGCGACGCAGGCGTACCTTCGTCTGCCCGACCCCGCGCGCGTCGTGGGGCTGCAGGCCGATCGTCTCTCCCTTCGCATAGCGATAGGCGACGTCGGGCCCACCGAGGGTTCCCTGTCCCCAGGCATCGAAGGAAAAGGTGGTGTGCACGTGGGTGTCGCCGAAGAACGGCCGACGCAAGGGGGCGCGATCTTCGCAGGCGGGCTGGGCGCTGGCGGTGAAGCCATGGCCGAGTAACGCGATCGCGACGCAGAGGTCCACTAGGAGGTCGCGTGTGGCGATCAAGAGAGCACCTGCAATAGACCACCGTGGAGCGCGCGGCCGAACGGGGTGCGATAGGGCTGGAAGAGCAGCGCCCAGATCAGCCCGCAGGTGATCGCGCTGTAGGTGACGAGCAGGGCCCTGCGATCGGGCAGGGCATCCGCGAGTCGTGCAAGGGCGAACGCAGCGAGCCAGCAGAACCCGGTCGTGATCGACGCCCAGCCCAGCAGGAGCCCGATGAGCGGCAGGCCGGCTCCTGACGCCCCCTCGGTCAGTCCGACCGAAGCCGCGGCCCCGCCCAGGATCCAGAATCGGATCGACGGAACGAAGGCGCCGCCCAGGAAGGGAAGGGGCCAGGGGAATAGAAGGACGAGCGCGAAGAACCCGAGCCTGCGTATACGCCGCCGATGCATCGCCGCAGTCTACCCCAGCGGAATGATCGGATGAGGTCGCCTCGGAAGAGCGCGAGTGTCGGGTGTGCCGGCTAGGAAGCCGAAGCTTCGGCGCTGCGGGCTCGCACCCAGGCGAGGTAGCGAGCCGGGGGAAGGAAGGCGAGGAAGAGAGTCGCACCGCCGATCGTCGAACCCGTCGCGAAGCATGCGGCGCCGGCGGGATGCGCGAAGGGCGTCATGCCGTACGCGTGAAGGATCGTCGAGACGACGGTGTTCAGCGCCGCGAAGCCACCCCCGATCGCGAAGAGCAGGAAGCGATTGGTTACCACGGGATTGCCGAGCCCCAACGCGTCGCGCCTTCGCGCGCTGCGAAACGCCTTGAAGCCTTCGAAGAACATCCAGCCGAAGGAGAGGGTCATCGGCATGCGCAACCAGAGGACGACATCGCGCACGACCGTCGAAGCCGGCACGTCGGGGGCCGCGGCATCGAGCCTGCCGAGGATGCTGAAGAGGATCGCGATCTCGACACTGCCGAGCACGATCGGAACCACGGCAGGCCAGCGACGTCCCGGGTGAAACGTCCGCCAGACGAATGACGACATGCACGCGACCGCCAGGGAGAGGCAGACGAGCCCCGCAACCAGCGGGCCCATTCGCACAGATTCGACCACCACGCGACCGAGGCCCGAAACGGCGAGCATCGGAATCGTGATCACGAGCAGCGCGAAGCCGGTGCCGAGCAGGGTCTCGGGTGCCTGCCGGGTCCGGGCCCCCAGTCGCAGCAAGCGGATGCCGATCGCACCCGTGGCCAGGACGAAGACGAGATTGCCCAGGATCACCAGAAGCATGGAGAACGTCATGCGTCATGGCATCGGTGTGACTCGAGAGGTGCTTGAGGAGCCGGTTGCATTCGCGTTGCAGCTCGGTGAGATTGCCGGCTGCGCCTCGCTGCCTTGCAGTGACACGGCAAGGTTGTGGCGGCGGCGCGACGCGCTCGCACGGAGTCGGTCTCGATGTCGGAAACGAGTACAGGGTCGTCAGACGCTGCAGCCGCGGGTGCGTCCATTCGGATCGAGGGTTGGCCGCTGGTCGGATGGGTGACGGCGCTCGTCGCCGTGTCTTCGCTCGGCGTCCTCGGGTTCGAGGGGCTCACCGCCGAAGGCTACGGCCTGGGCGCGCGCGTCACGCTTCGCGTCGGCTTCCTCTGCTTCCTCGCGGCGCTCGTGGCATCTTCAATTCCCCATTTCGGGGCCAATGCGAACTTCAAGTGGATTCTCCGCAATCGCCGCTATCTGGGCGTGAGCTTTGCGGTCGCGCACTTCTTCCACTTCCTCTTCGTGTGGGCCCTGGTGGAGAGCGGGGCGATTCAGCTCGACGGCTCGTTCCTGCAGGAGCCGGG
Source organism: Myxococcota bacterium (assembly GCA_028278345.1). Lineage (GTDB taxonomy): Bacteria > Myxococcota_A > UBA9160 > UBA9160 > UBA4427 > DUBZ01. Next base: position 32,117 of record JANQEL010000215.1, on the reverse strand, counting down.
GCTCGCCATCTATCTCCTGCTCGCCCTCATGGTGGCGACCTCCTTCGACGCGACGGCCGCCATGCTTCCACGCCGGGTCTGGGTGGGCCTGCATCGGGTCGGGATGTACGCCACGTGGTTCGCCTTCTTCGGCGCCTTCGCGGGGCGAAGCGCCGAGGGCGATCTCTTCTATCACCCCTTTACCCTCGCCTGCGTCCTCGGCATGGGCGTGCGCTGGTGGGTGACGTTCGCACGATGGCGGCGTAGGCGCGCGTAGCTTCAGGCGTACTTCGCAAGCACGAGGCCCGCGGCGATTCGCGCGCTCTCGAAGCACGTCTCCGCGAGTACGCCCGGCGCCGCGACCCGATCACCGATCAGCCAACGTTCACTCCCGCGATCGATGGCGGGACGATCACGCCAGCTCGTACCGGGGGGATCGCACGGGCCCACCGCGCTTCGGGTCACGCCCTTGCGTTGCCACACCACGCGATCGCGCCACCCTGCGAAGCCCGCATCGAGTAGCGCGTAGATGCGATCGCGCGCTTCGTCCGGCGACTCGCTGTCGCGAATCCCGGTGACGCCCTGCAGCAGGGATTCGCCAGGCGGCGCAATCGAAGCGTCACCGGCCGAGTAGCGCGAGATGTAGGCGTGATCGTCGACATCGAGCACTGCGGTTGGCTCGTTCCACTTCTTTCTCAGTGCGACATCGAAGAGCGCAGAGTCTGCACTCGGCCACTCGAGGGAAGGGTCATCCAACAAGCTCGCCGCTGCCTCGAGCCCGGTCGCCACGATGCACGGGCCGTCGGGCAGGGCCTGGAGCTTCGAGCGGGTTTCGATTCGTACGCCGAGGTGGCCCGCGCGTTCGACCAGACGCTCGATCAGGCGTTCCCAGCCACCGTTCAGGTACCAGACCGGTCGCCAGGCCACCGAGCGAGCGACGCGTTCCTGCACGAATGCCGCCGACAGACTGCCCGGGTCGGGGTGATAGGTCGGCAGGGAGGCGAAGCCGATCGCGAAGCGCGCGACTTCCGGGCCGAATTCACGGCGCGCCCAGTCTCGGTAGTTCTCGTCGACCGGCGCTTCCTTGTTTCCGCTTCGCATCACCTTCAGGAGGCCGGGTGCGTAGCGGCGGGCGCGACCGGCCTTCAGCAGACGCAGGCCCGTCAAGCTCGGATAGTGGACCGCCGGGAGGAGCTGCTTGCGTTGCAGCCACGCGCCGAAGTCGCCGCGTCGATAGAGGGCGTGGGGGCCCAGGTTCACCCGGTGACGCGACGCATCGGTGCGGGCGCGACCTCCGGCTCGCCCCGCGGCGTCGTGCACGACGACCCGGAGTCCCGCCTCGGCGAGTTCGATTGCGGCGACGAGACCTGCGAGTCCGGCTCCGACGATGGTGATCTCGGGTGCGCTCCCAGCGTGGGGTGCAGAAACGGGAAGGGGGGTGGCTCGCGTCATGGTCGACCTCCGGGGCGCAGGATTCACGGGTCCGGGCACGGGTCTCCGTGCCCTGGACTCGACTCACTGGGGGGGCCGTGGAGCGAAAGGTTCCCGCGAGGAATTTTTTGCGGGGTTCGAGGTCGCGCGGGAACCTTTCGCGCATGGGTGCCCCCTTCGAGGTCGTGGTGGATTCCGAGATGATCCGAGCGGCCCAGCGTGGTGACAGCCTGGCGATGTCGCAGATGCTCGACGCGCTCGCGCCGTGGGTGGGGAGGATCTGTGGCTCGATCGCATTCGACGCCGGCCCGGACGCAGCACAGGAAGCGCTGATCGCGGTGTTCCGCGACCTGCGCAGCCTACGCGATCCCGGGGCGCTTCGCGGTTGGGTTCGGCGCATCGCGACTCGCGAAGCCATTCGGCATGCGACGCGTGCGAGGCGCGAAAGTGGAAGCGACCTCGAGCGTGATCTCCCGACTGCGGACGATCCCGCCCTCGCGCGCGATGTGCGCGCGGTCCTCGAATCCCTGCCTCCCGCGCAACGGGCGATTCTCGTGCTGCGCGATCTCGAGGGGCTCAGCGAAGCCGAAGCGGCCCAGCTGCTCGAGGTCGCGACGGGGACCGCCAAGTCGAGGCTTCATCGTGCGCGTCAGGCGTTCCAGAGAAGGTGGACGACATGACAATCAACCCCGCGATTCCCGATGCCGCCTGGCCCACGGCCGAACTCGATCCGGTGATGCGGATGCGCGTGCTGGCCGCCGGACTGCCACACGTCGGGCTGGCCGAGGCCGTATTCGAGACTTCGATCGATTCGTTGTGGGGGCTGGTCGGCGATCTCGTCGACGGAGGGCCGCAGTTCGAGCTGGCGGTGCAGTCGGCGCGCATGATCTCGCGGGACGGCGAACGACTCGAGCTCGAGGCGCGCAACCCGCTGGGTTTTCGCATGCGCTTCGACGTCATCCTGCGCTTCGGCTTCTGTCTGATGCAATCGCATCACGGGTTGGTCGGGATGGCGGCGCGGGAAGAGGCCCCGGGGCGAACGCGCTTCGCGCATTTCGAAGGCGCCACGGGTTTGGCCGGTCCGATCCTGCGCCCCTACTTCTCGTGGAACGTGCGGGGCGACATGAAGCGGATTGCGCGGATCCTCGCCTGCGACTTCACCCTCGACTAGCGAGAGGCACAGCGAAGGGTGACACTCGGCGTTTCCCCACCCGGAGTGTCCCTTGACCGCTGCTGCCCCCGTCTCGATCACCATGGTGAAGAAGCGCCTGGCCAACGGCGAGCCGTGCGAGAAGTGCGCGCAGACCGAGGACATGTTGCGGCGCCGCGGGGTGTGGGAGCAGATCGACGAGGTCGTGTGGGCGATCGAGGGGGACGACGCCTCGTCGGGCGTCGAACTCGGTCGCGTCCACGGCGTCGAGGTCGCTCCGTTCTTCGTGTTGCGCTTCGAGGATGGGAGCGAAGAGGTCTACACGAGCGGCATGCGCCTGCTTCGCGATCACCTGTCGCAGCCGCGAGCCGACACGTCGGCCAGCGCGAAGCCGGCTGGGAAGGCCCCCGACGCAGGCCTCGTCTCGAATCTCGCGTCGCAGTGGCAGACACTCGAGCCCGGAGAGATCGTTCGCCTGGCCCTCGAGCGTTTCGGCGAACGCTGTGCCGTGGTGCTCACCGGCGCCGAGGACGTGGTGCTCGTCGACATGGCGGTGAAGAGCGGCGCACCCTTCCGGGTGTTGTTCGTCGATACCGGGAGACATCACGCGGAGACCTACGCGTTGATCGACGATGTGACCCGTCACTACGGCATCGAGATCAAGAGCGTGCTCCCCGCGAGCGACGAACTCAGGAAGCTCCTCGAAGAGAAGGGCCAGAACTCGTTCCTGCGCGATGGGCACCGCGAGTGCTGCGCGATCCGACGCTCGCGTCCCCTCGCGCGTGCCCTCGATGGCTTCGATGCCTGGATCGGCCACCAGCGCGTGGGCCGCGAACTCGAATCGCCGGGCTCCGAAGCCGTCGTCGAGGTCGAGACAGGGCAAGCACCAGAATCGCGGGGCCTCGTGCGCGTGAACCCCCTCGTCGGTTGGGACAACAACGCCTTGTGGAGCTACGTGCGCAAGCACGGCGTGCCCCACAACGAGCTCCACGATCGGGGCTTCCGCTTCATCGGTTGCGAGCCCTGCACACGCCCGATTCGCCCCGACCAGTCGGATCGGGAAGGCCTGTGGTGGTGGGAGACACCCCCCGCCAGCGACGAGTCGAGCGAACCCCTGGGAGAAGGGATCTGATGTTGGATTTCGTGCAAACCCGAAGGCCGTCGCTTCTTGCGCCGCGTGGCCTGATCCTCGCGGCCAGCGCATTGCTCTGCCTCAACACGGGCTGCATCACTCCGATCATCGATCTCGGTTCGATCGGCCAGGTGTCGCCGCTTTCCGAGGTCGTCATCGTCGAGAAGGGCCCGGCCAAGATCGCCATGCTCGAGATCGCCGGCGTGATCAGCTTCGAGGAGTCGGGCTGGAGCTTCAGCGGTGACAAACCGAGCCTGGTTTCGCGGCTCCACGAAGGCCTCGAACTCGCCGCCCGGGACGAGGACGTGCGCGCATTGATCCTGCGCATCCGCAGCCCGGGCGGGGGCGTGGCCGCGAGCGAGTCGGTGCATCACCTGCTCGACATGTGGAGCGAGCAGACCGAGAAGCCCGTCGTCGCCTACTTCCAGGAGGTCGCCGCTTCCGGGGGCTACTACGTCGCGATGGCTGCGGACCATGTGATCGCCCATCCGGCTTCGATCGCGGGTTCGATCGGTGTCGTCATGCCGGGTATCAACGTGGCGGGCCTGATGGATCGCTTCGGCGTCGAAGACCAGAGCCTCGTGAGCGGCGATTTCAAGGACGCGGGCAGCATGGTGCGGCCGATGCGCGAAGAAGAGCGCAAGCAGCTGCAGAGCGTGATCGACGATCTCTTCGCGCGCTTCGTCGACGTGGTCGAAGACGGTCGTCCGAACCTCGACCGCGGCAGCATCGAGCGGCTTGCCGATGGCCGGGTGTTCACCGCGAAGCAGGCTCTCGACGCGGGGCTGGTCGACGAGATTGGGCATCTCGAGGACGCGATCGAAGCGGCCGAGCGGCGGGCCGGCGTGCGCAACGCCACACTCGTGACCTACAAGGAAGCCGGGCGCATGGCGCGCAACATCTACAGCAGCTTCAGCAGTCGCGAGAGCGAAGACCCGGCACCCACGACCCAGGTGAACGTTCTCTCGTTCGGGCAGATCGGGCCCTTGCCGGCGGGCTTCTACTACCTCTGGCCGATGGCGCTACCGCGCTGAATCAGAGCGCGTTCCAGACCGGGCCTTCGCCCCGGCGCCAGATCACGCCCTTCGCCTTGCCGTAGGCGAGGGCTTCGGGGATGAAGCCGAAGCTGCGGCCGTCGCGCGAGTTGCCTCGACTGTCACCCACCACGAGCAGGTGGCCGTGGGGGACGAGTTGCTCGCGCAGGTCGACCCCGCCGCCGTAGGCGAGGTTGAGGTTCGCCTTGCGTTCGCCGTAATTCTCGACGGCGGTGTCCGACGGATCGCGTTGGCTGTTTCCGTCGATCTCCACCGCGCCGTCGACGACGCGAACGTGGTCGCCACCGACAGCGACGACGCGCTTGATCAGGCGCGTGCCGTCGATGGGGGAGTCGAAGATGATGACCTCGCCGCGTGCGGGCTTCGCTCCCGCATCGAGCTCGATGTCGGTGAAGGGGACGCGCAGGCCGTAGGCGAACTTGTCGACCAGCACGTGGTCTCCGATCTCGAGGGTGTGTTCCATCGAGCCGCTCGGGATGACGTAGTGGTCGGCGAGAGAAGAGCGCGCCGCGAGGGTGAGGGCGATCACGATCAGCGCCGGGAGGAGTTCGCCGACCAGGCGCCGGGCGAGGGAGGGCGGCACATCCGAGGTCCGCGCGATGCTGCGGGGCGGGTTCGTCCGCCTGGGGTTCGCCTTCATGCTTCCTCCTCGCAGTGGGGGTTGTCGAACGGGAGGTTCGAAACCGGGCCGCCGAGGCCGGTTCCCCCTCAGCCGAGGGGAGAGACCGAGAGGCGGGTCGAGAGGGTGTGGCGCCCGCCGGGGGCGACTATGCGCTGGTCGTCGAAGGCGTTCACGGCTTCGACACACACCATCTCGCGGTATCCCTCGTCGTCGAAATCCGCCATCGCGGCGGCCTGCTCGGGGCCGGGATTCCAGAGCACGGTGGTGCGGCTGCCCGCCTTGGCGATGTCGATTCGCCGCCCGAGGACGGCGTCTTCGAGCTGGCAGCTCGCCTCGGTGTCGAGGTAGACGCGGTCGACCTCGCCGCGAATCACGGGTTCTTCGTGTTGGGTGTCACGCGCGAAGTCGCGGACTTTGTCGAGGTACTCGCCACCCGCGAGCCCGCGAAGCGCGAGCCGTTCGGCGTCGCCGACGCGGAAGTAGGTGTGGAGGGCCGCGCCGATGGTGAAGGGCCGGTCGCCCGTGTTCCGGGTTTCGAGGGCGATCTCGAGTTCGGCGCCGACGCTGACGCGAACACGAAGGGAGAAGGGGTGGGGCCAGTCTTCGCGCGTCGGGTTCGCGCCATCGAATTCGAGCTCGATGCCCACACCGGCCGCGTTCTCGAACGCTTCGCCGACGCGGAAGGAGGAGGTGCGAGCGAAGCCGTGCTGGGGCGAATCGGGGGCGTCGGGGCGATTGCCGAACCACGGCCAGCAGATCGGTACACCGCCGCGAATGGAACGGACGCCGTCGAGGTGGCTCGTCTGGCTCAGGAACAGCACTTCCTCGCCTCCAGCCGGAACCCACGAGAGCACCTGCCCACCGTGGAGAGCCACCCGGCAGCGGCTGGCTGGATGCTCGAGCACGACGCACACGAGGTCGCCCGGGCCGGTCTCGAAGTGCAGCCGACCCGGCAGGCCGTGGTCGCGGTTGAGGGTTTCGATCAAGCTCGGGCTCCCGGGGTGGTGACACTCATGGATGTCGATTCGACGTTGGATGCGATTTTTTCGTCACGTCGGAGCGAAGAATGCCGAAAGTGTCTTGACTTTGGTGAACCCAGGTGAGAAGTTCCCGGCCATGTTGAGCGACAACCACATCTGCCAGGCGTATCAGGCCAATCAGCCGATGAAGCCGGCCAGCGCTGCGTCCGTAGTCCTCTGCGGTCGCGATACGCGCGTTACGTGGTCGTTCAACACGACCACGGCCATCAAGCCGCACACGCCCCATATCCCTCGACCGTCGGAAGGTCCACCGCGAACTTGAACCCAGCCAAAAGAGGCAAGAGCCGGTTTTCAACGCCCTTCCGACACCGTCGGGAGGGCGTTTTTCGTTGGGGCCATCGAATCTTCGCAAACCAGCGAAGCGATGGCGGCCTCAACACCATGCAAGACCCAGCAGGACCCAAGGAGACACGTGATGAGTGAAGCAGGACGACAGCAGGGCGTGAGTATTGCCGTGGTGGGCGCGACGGGCGCCGTGGGAGAGGTGCTCTTCGAGGTGCTCGAAGAGCGCGGCTTCCCGGCGAGCGAGATCCGACCGCTGGCGAGCAAGCGCAGTGCAGGGCGCAAGATCCGCATCGGTGGCGTCGAGCGAGAGGTCCTCGAGGCACGCCCGGAGGCATTCGAAGGGGTCGACATCGTCTTCTTCGCCGCGACGGGTGCGCTCTCGCGCGATCTGGCACCCGAGGCCGTGGCGCGAGGCGCGATCGTGATCGACAAGTCGAACACTTGGCGCATGGACGACTCGGTGCCGCTGGTGGTGCCGGAAGTCAACGCCTTCGCCCTCGATACGCACCAGGGCATCATCGCGAGTCCCAACTGCACGACCGTCGGGGTCGTGATGGCGCTGGAGCCGATCCGCCGACGCGCGGGGCTTCGCAGCGTGGTCGTGACCACGCTGCAGGCCGCGAGCGGAGCAGGGCGGCCCGGGGTCGAGGAACTCGTGCGCCAACGGGCGGATCGTGCCGCAGGCATCGAGCCGAAGGCCGAGGTGTTCGCGACGCCGCTCGCCGGCAACGTGGTTCCCCTCTGCGAGGACCTGTTGGTGAACGGGTACTCGACCGAGGAGCTCAAGCTCGTGAACGAAACGCGGAAGATCCTGGGCTTGCCCAACCTGCCCGTGTCGGTCACCTGCGTTCGCGTGCCGGTCGAGGTGGGACACTCGGCGACGCTGCTCGTCGAACCCGAGGTCGAGATCCCGGTGGTGGACGTGATGACCGCGATGTCGGCCTTTCCGGGTGTCGTGCTTACCCACGACCGCGGATCGAGTCGCTTCCCGACGCCCTTCGACGTGGCGGGCAGCGATCAGGTCTGGGTCGGACGGGTGCGCAAGGATCTCGGTAGCGATCGACTCTGGTTGTGGGAGGTGTCGGACAACCTGCGCAAGGGGGCGGCGACCAACGCGGTGCAGATCGCGGAGGCGCTGCTCGAACGCAAGTTGCTGCTGAAACCCGGCGCGGTGTAGCCTGCGAGGTCGATGGACCTCGTTCTCTCGAAAAGGGAATACGCCGACTATCGCGTCTGGCTGCACTCGCCGAGTGTCTACGGCACCGAAGTCGAGACGATCCTCGCGTTCAAGATCGGACACGAGGTGGGCGGGATTCCGTCCCGCGTCTTGAAGGCATTCCGCGGCACGCCCGGGGTCGATCCCGACCTCGTGGCGCGCGTGGAGGACTTCGTGGCGCGGGACGAGAATCTCTACTTCGTGGGGGAGGGCGAGGGTCGCACCATCGAGGTCGTGAAGGCGCGAGTCGAATGATCGAGGAGGTCGAACTCGAACTCGTCGGTGGATCTCCCGGATTGTCGATTCGCTGCGACCTCGCGGGGGAGGCGTCGGGCACCGAGCGCCCCCTCGTCCTGATCCACGGGCTCACTGGACATCGCAAGGACTTCGAACTCGTGCTGCCCGAGCTGGCGAGACACGGGCGCGTGCTGGCTCCCGATCTTCGCGGTCACGGGGATGCGACCCCACAGGCGGGGTCCGAGAGCTTCGACTTCGCGACCCTGGTCGACGACCTGGCGGCGCTGCTCGACGCGCTGGGCGTCGAACAGTGCGATCTGCTCGGCCACAGCTTCGGCGGCATGCTGTCCCTGCGCTTCACTCTCGCCCATCCCGAACGCGTTGCGTCCTTCGTGTTGATGAGCACCTCGTGCGAAGCCCCGGACGGCTACACGCGCGAGGAGTTCGAGAAGGGGGGCGGGTTCGCGCGGAAGCGTGGTCTCGACGCCCTGCAGGTACGCCTCGAAGAGCTGGGGCGACGCGATGAAGCCCCGCTATCCGACGACGCCACGGAAGAGCAACGCGATTGGCGCGCGCGCTACTGGGATCACCATCGCCTGCGCATCTGCGCGATGGACCCCCTGGGTTATGGGCCGCTCGGGGTCGCGATGGTGGAGCAAGAGCCGGTGACGAAGAGGCTCGCGGAGATCCGTTGTCCGACGAGCGTCATCATCGGGCTCGACGACATCGAGTTCGTGCGCGGGGCGGGTCTGCTGGTCGAGGGGATTCCGGGCGCCGTCGAGTATGCCCTCGACGGCATCGGACATCAGCCGCATCAGGAGGCGAAGACGCGCTTCCTCGAGATCATCTCCGAGCATCTCGAGCGCGCACGATCAGCGTAGGCCCCTCGCACGCACGTCGCGGCGCGCTCGCTCGATCGTCTCGCGAACCCCGGGCGCGTCGTGGGCGACTGGCGCCAGTTGTTCCGGATCGCGCGTCTGGTCGAAGACCGAAACGTCGTCGGTCGTGAGGGCTTCGCCATCGCGGGTATAGGCGAAGCGCACGACGCGATCGCGATCCCGCCATGCGAAGCGCATGCCTCGGGCGTCGCGCGATTCGGCCACGATCGGCGGGCGATCGTTCGCGCTCGACGTGTCGCGGAGCAGGGGGGCGAGGCTCTGTCCGAGAATGGTTTCGTCCGTCGGCTCGAGTTCCAGCAAATCGTGCAGGGTCGGCAGGACGTCCACCAGGGATACCGGCGCCGTGATCTGTTTCGGCATCCGGTCGTAGGGCGCGCCCTCCGGCCAGAGAAAGACCAGGGGCACGTGGAGTTCCTCGACGTACACATCCTGCCCGTGCCCGAAGGCGAGGTGCTCGAAGAACTCTTCGCCGTGATCGCCAGCGAGGATGACCAGGGTGTCATCGAGCAGTCCGCGCGTCTCGAGCGCGTCGAGCATCCGTTCGAGATCGCGATCCGACGCGCGAATCTCGTCGTCGTAGCGCCCCTGCATCTCCTGCATTCGCGGATCCCGGGCGTACTCCGCATGATCGGGATGGGGCGCGGGCAGGCGCAGGAAGTCGACGTGCGAGAAGGGAGCGTCGAGGTCCTTCAAGGCCTCCGGCACCGCGCCCATGCCCCGATCGTGGTACGGCCAGTGGGGGTCGAGCAGGTGGACGTATAGAAAGAAGGGGCGCTCGCGATTCATGTCGTTCGCAGCGAAGCCGTCGACCCATTCGAGGGCGAGTCTCGTGACGGCGTCCGATCGCTCCTTGTGAAGCCGGAGTCGCTCCATCCACTCGAAACCGCGGTAGACCCGCTTGCCGGCGAGCAGGCCGTTCAAGAAGAAAGAGCGCACGAACTGGTCGTGGCTGGCGAGGTTCCAGTAGGTCGAGAACCCCTGCTCGAAACCTTCGCCGCTGACGAGACCGTTCGCAGTGATGCCGGCTGTGGCGTAGCCGGCATCGCGCAGGGATTCGGCCAGGGTGGTGGCTTCGAGGGGGGGGCGGCGGACGATCTCTCCCTCGCCGCCGAAGTGCGAAGAAAGCTGGCCGGTGAAGAGCGCCTTCATCGAGGGGATCGTATTCGGCGCGGCCGACCACGCCGCGGTGAACCGCGTACCGCGTTCAGCGGCGTGCTTCGCCAGCCCCGGTGTCATTCCCGCGTTCGTCGTGCCGAGGTTGGTGTGGTCGGCGCGCAGGGTGTCGACGATCAAGAGCAGGACGTGGGGCGAACCCTGGCGTGCTTCGGCAAGCCTTGCAGTCGTGTCCGCGCGACTGCCCCGCGGATCGACGGCGAACATCAGCGCGAACGGAATGATCAGCAGGAGGGCGAGGGAGAGCGTGCCGCCTTTGGGGAAGTTCCCGGCTTCAGCTCGGGCCAGGCGGTAGAGGGCGTGCACGGCAGCGAGCGCTCCGACCAGGAGCGTGCCGAGGTGGGCGAGGTTCGTTCGTGGCGCGATCTCACTCCATACCACCGCGAACCAGAGCAGAAGCCCCGCGCCGATCGCCCCGAGTGCAGCACGCCTTCGCAATGAAGCGGGAAGCGCTTCGCCGAGCGCGATCGCGATGATCGCCGCAACCACGAGACCCACCGCGAGGGCGAGCAGGGTACCCAGGTGGGGTGCGAGGCTTCGCTCCATCGCGAAGCGTTGGAGCGCCTCGACGCCGGCGAGAAACGCGGTGGAGCCGAACACGATACCTGCCGCGGCACCGCGGGCGTTGTCTACTAGGTTCTCCGTGCCGGCCATCAGCGCGGCGCACAAGCCGAGCGCGAGGGAGATCACCAGTGCGATGGCCCCGGCGTAGAACCAGGCTGTGCGCGATACCGGGCTGGCCACGAGCGTGCTGAGATCGAAGGGCCGAGTGGCTTCCAGCAACCAGAGGGGAAGCCACAGCAAGAGCGAAAAACGCAGGGCTTCGCGAAGCGCCGGGAAATGCATCGCGGGATGCTACCCGATACGCTTGCGCGCGGAGGAATCGTGTACGCGCGGGAGATTCGCAGCGAGCCGGCCGTCGATGCCCACGCCGAACTCGAGCGCTGTCTCGAGATTCGCCGCCGGGTCTTCATCGAGGAGCAGGGGGTCGAGGAGTCGCTCGAACTCGATGGCCTCGAGGGCGAGTGCATTCACTTCCTCGTCTTCCCGGATGCTTCGGAGCGATTCGCCGATGCCATCGGAACCGCACGCCTCTGGACCGATCCGACCGGGGTGGCGAAAGCGCAGCGCGTTGCCGTCCTGGCCAGTGAACGCAAGAGCGGTGCGGGTCGAGCGTTGATGCGCGCAATCGAAGAAGCCGCGCGCGATCGCGGGCACGATTCACTTCTGCTCGGCGCGCAGTGCGACGCGATTCCCTTCTACGAGCGCCTGGGTTACCTCGCATTCGGCGAGGTCTTCGACGACGCGGGGATCCCGCATCGCATGATGCAGCTTCGACTCCGAGGCTGACGAAGTCGCCTGACCCGGGTTGCCGCGTGACTGCGCGTTCACGCGACGGCAAGTGCGATTCGAGCCGCTGGGGCGGTCGCGCACTTGCCGCGGAGTTGCCGCTCGGTTCGTCGATCGGCAACTCCCAAAAAACCAGCCTGCAGCGGGGCCTGTCGCGCGAGTTGCATGTCGGTGAAGGCCGGCTCGAAACGCGAAACCCGGATTTCGCGAGGTGTCCGCCGATTCGTCAACGAAATCGATCCCCCGCAGTGAAACCATCGGTTGTTCCCGGGATACTGGGCTGGCGCAAGTCGCGGCCGATCGGACGTTCGGGTCCTTCTGGGTATGGCCGCTGCGCAGCCGAACCGGAGGCTCTCTTCTTGTCTCGCATTCGGATGCTTTCCCCGAGTATTCGATGGCGCGCGCTCGTGGCGTGCCTATGGGGGCTCGCGTTCTCTTCGGCGATGGCGCGCGCGATGTCGCCTCCCGCCCTGGCCGAATCGATCGACGTCCTCGCCGTGATCGTCGATTTCGCCGACGAGAGCCGCCCGACGGACCTGCGATACAAGGACGGCGTCGATCACTTCGTGCCGTTCACGGTGGCGAATGCGCAGCACGTCTTCTTCGATGGACCTGCATCGACGGCGGCGCGTTATCTCGAGATGTCCCACGGTTTGATGACGATCCAGGGGGATGTGATCGAGGTTACGATCCCGCTGAACATCGGCGAAGCGGAGCTCGACGACTGGCGAGCGGCGGCGGATAGCGCCGCCGCAGGGCAGGGCTATCTCGTCGCGAACTACGATCGCGTCGCCTATCTCGTCCCGTACGGCTACAAGAATCAGATCGGCCTGGGCGGTGCGTTGGGGACCTGGTGCTGGGCGTCGGGACTCAACAGCGGCAACGCCTACCTGTTCGAATATCTGTTCAACCACGAGCTCGGTCATACCATCGGCCTCTCCCATGCTCACGCGATCACGCCAGGAGACACCGTCATTTCGAACTACGACCAGGCCGATCTCATGGGGCTGGCCGATGGCGTTCACGCCGCCGCGGTCAACCAGTGGAGCAAGGGGTGGCTCGACGGGGCGCGCAATGCGATCCATCCCATCGACGGCAACGCGGTCTACGACATCCATCCCCTCGCTGACACCGCATCGCAATTGCAGGTCGTCCACATCGACAACCACGGCGCCCATCCCGCGCTGGGCGAACCCCACGACACGTGGGTGACCTATCGCAGGCCGCTGGGTTTCGACGACCACATCTCGCTGGTCGCCGTCGACGCGGCCGGACAACCCCTGCGCCATCGCGTGCACGTACACCACGCTCACAAGAGCGGTTCGCCCGATAGCTATCTCGCCCGTTCGCTGGGGGTGGGCGATCAGTACGACACATGTGGACTCTCGATTCAGGTCAACTCGATCGATGCCGTGAGTGCAGAGGTGGAGATCACCCAGAGCGCCTATGCGCCGGTCGCCCCCGGGTTGCAGGTCTGGCCCCAGGGCCCCACCTCGGTGCAGGCGGGAACGCTCGTCTACTACGACCTCGACGTGACCAATTTCGACGTGGGGACGGGGGCTTGCGAGGCCTATTACCACCAGGACGTGACCCTGCCCGGGCCAGGCTGGAGCGCCGGTTGGACGAGCGCGGGGCTGGATATCGCGCTCTCACTCGGCGACATGCAGACCTTCCAGAACTTCCTGATCACTGCGCCCGTGGGTACGGCCCCGGGGATGTACGAGGTGAGTCTCGAACTCACCAACAACGGCGGAAGCGGTGCGCCGGTCGAAGCGACGGTGAACTTTCCCTACGAAGTGCTGCCGGTGCCGGACTACGAATCACCCACCGCACCGACCAACCTGGTCGCCAACGAGTTCCACCCGAACTACGTGGTGCTGACGTGGACGCCATCGACCGACAACGTTGCAGTGCACACCTATCAGGTGTTCCACAACGGCCAACTGCTGCTCGACGGTGGGCCGACCTCCGCGTACGTCGACTTCCCGCCGCCCAGTGGTGGATACACTCCGGGGGGAACCAACGGCTATATCGTCTACGCGATCGACGCGGCGGGCAATCTCTCTCCTCCGAGCAATTGGGCCTTCGTCGGCTCGGACACGATTTCGCCAACGACGCCCACCAATCTGACCGGGGTCGTCGGCGGAAATTTCGTGGCCCTCGATTGGGACGACTCGACGGATAATGTCGGCGTGGCGAACTACGATGTGCACCGCAATGGCATCTTCATCGGGACGAGCACGACTTCCGACTGGGTCGACACCACCGTTTTTCCTGGCTTCATCTACGAATACACGGTCATCGCATGGGACGGTTATGGCAATCCCTCTGGTGAGAGCATGGCGTTTGAAGCGGTGATGCCGCCGCCCTCGGCCATCCAGGTGCCGTCGATCACTCCGACGGGGGTCGTGTTGTTGATCGGGATCCTGCTCGGGAGCGGACTCGCGATTCGGCGTCTCGACCCCGAAAACGGGCGTTTCACAGGGGTTTCGGGGACCTCGCGTTGATCCGACTCCTCTCCTTCGTCTCGGGCGTCCCCGCGCTGATCTATCAGGTCGTCTGGACGCGCGAAGTCGCCCTGCTCGTTGGCGGCCAGATGGAGGCGATCTCCCTGGTGGTGGTCGCCTTCTTCGGCGGGCTTGCGCTCGGGGCTCGATGGTTGGGCGCCTGGGTGGATCGCACCGACGCGCCGCTGCGGTTCTACGGCGGGCTCGAAGTGGTGGCTGGGACGCTTGCATGGCTATCCATCCATGCGCTGCGGAGGATGGGCGAAACCCTGCCGGGATCGGGTGGAGAAGGGGCAGCGCCTGCGGCGAGTGTCTTCCTGATCTTTCCGATCACGTTCCTGTTGGGGGGGACGACACCGGCGCTGCTTCGCGCGTCGGTGTTCGAACTGCGAGAGACGTCGAAGCAGGCAGGAAATCTCACCGGTGCGAACACGGCGGGATCGGTCGCGGGCGTCTTGATCGCAATCGCATTGATTCCCGAGATCGGGTTGTTGGCCACCATGCAGCTGGCGGCAGGGATCGCGCTCTTGATCGGCGTATTCGCTGTCGTCTGGGGGCGTTCGATCACCCTGCCGCGTCTCGAAGCGAGCGGTGCGCACGAGGTTCGCCCGCGAATGGGGGGCGCGGTGGTACCCCTGGCCGTGGCCACGATTGCCGGGGTCGCGACGATCGGCTTCGAAGTCGTGGCCGCGCGCATGGCGGGGATCCAACTCGGTTCGTCTCTCTACGCCTGGGGTGCGGTACTCGCGACCACGTTGCTCGGGCTGGCCGGTGGCAACTTCGTCGCGGCGCCGCGCGCGGCTTCGAGTGCGGCGCCCGCCCTGGCTCTCGCGCGAATCGAGGTCGGGGCCTGCGTGGCCATCCTCCTCGGGTTGTTCGCCCTGGCTCCGAATCCGACCCTGCCGTCCCTCGGTCTGACCCCGGGTTCCTTCCTGATCGTGCTCCTCGGAGTGCTCCCGCCGGCCTTCGCCATGGGCGCGGCCTTTCCCTTCTTCGTCCGGATGGCGGCTGAGAAACCGCAGCTTGGACAGGCATTTGGGACGGTACATGCATTCAACACGGCGGGCGGGATCGGCGGGGCGCTGTTTTCTTCCTTCTATCTATTACCTGCCATCGGTCCGATCGATTCTGCGGGCTTCTTCGCCGGCGTGAACGCGCTGCTGGCCGTCGGCCTGGTGATCTGGGCGGGGGCGTTCGAGGAACATCGCAAGGCGTCACTCGTGACCGGCGGTCTCGTGCTTTTTCTGTTCATCATTGCGCTCTCGCCGCCCCGTCTTCCCGACCATCCGCGGGTGATCCACTTGAGTCATGGCCGTCAGGCGACTTCGGCGGTTCTGCTCTATGGCGATCGGCGAGACCTCGTGGTCGATGGCGACCCCGAAGCCTCGACCGCGAGTGCCGCGCGCATGACCGAGGAGTTCCTCGCGATCCTGCCCGTGATGCTTCATCCGAACCCACAACACCTGCTCGAAGTGGGGCTCGGTTCGGGTACGACCTTCGGTACCGCTTCACGCTTTCCACTCACGCGACTCGAGTGCGTCGAGATCGCACAGTCGGTGCTCGACTCGGCGCCGTACTTCGAGCCAGACAACCGGGGCGTCGCGACGGGTAGCGACGAACGCATCACGATCCTGCGCGGAGACGGCCGCGCGCATCTGCTGAAGCGCAGGGGCGAGTTCGACATCGTGGTCGCGAACACCCTGCATCCGTGGTCTCTCGGTGCGACCGGGCTCTACTCGCGCGAGTACTTCGCGCGTCTCGAAGGAGCGCTGCGGCCGCGGGGGATCGCGGCGCAATGGCTTCCCCTCGGCGTGATTGGAGGCGAATACCTCGCGGCCATCCTGCGCAGCTTCTACGGGGCCTTCGAGCACGGCGCACTCTTCTGGGGTGCCGGCAACGTGATGTTGATCGGAAGCGATCGTCCGATTCCCGTGCTCACCGAGGAACGCTTCGAGCGCCTCGCGCCACACGTGAGCCTCGCCCTCGGACGCCTCGCGATCGATTCGGCCGCGGCCTTCGAAGCAAGACGTGTCGCCAATCTGAAAGAAATCGCGGCGGTGCTGGGCGAAGGAGAGGTGTTGAGTGACGATCGCCCGGTGCTCGAAGCGCGCACGCACCAGACCGATCACGAACACGCCCGCTCGACCGAGAACGCATTGATCTTCGCGATCGCGCGCGCGGGGTACGAAGCTGATCGCGGCCGCGAGCCCCTGCGCCTCTTTCTCGAGGCACGCGATCTGCGCGGCCGGGGTCGGGACGAAGCGGCGAATCGACTCGAAGGCCTGGCCGAACTCGCGAACTTTGCCCCGGCGCGCCTGGCTCGACTCGATCGCGAGTACGGTGAGGTGGAGGGCATCGCCGGGAGCGAAGGAGAGGAGGTTGCGCTTTCCCGTCTGCGCGCCCTCGTGTCCGAAGCACCGGAGTTCGGCGAAGCCTGGTTCTCGATCGCAAAGCTCGAAGAGGGAAGGAACCGCATCGATCTGTCGATCGAGGCCCTCGAACGTGTGGTCGCGATCGATCCCGCGCGCGGCGAGGCATGGAAGATGCTCGCGGTTGCGTCTTGGAAGCGAGGAGACGTGAAGAAGGCGCGGCGCGCCTTCGATCGCGCCATCGAGGTGGCACCCTATCTTCCCGAGGCCCTGATCAGCGCCAGTGGTTTCGCGCTGTCGCGTGGAGATCGACCGACGGCGATGCGCCTGCTCGCCCGGCTCGAAATCATCGAATCCTTCGGCCCGACACCCGAAGCCGATGCGCTTCGCCGTCGACTCGCCGAGACGAACTGAAGCCTTCTATTCCTTCGGCGCGTTGTACATGAGGGTGCGCTCGATGTCGTCGACGCCGCGCACGCGAACGATGACCTCGGGCGCGTTGTGCATCGAGTTCATGAAGGCGACGCTGGTATTCGGGTCGTCCATCAACTCGCCGTTGGCTTCGAGGATGAAGTCGCCATCGCGAAAGCCGACCATCTCCCAGAAGCTGCCGGGCTTGATGTTGGTGATCGTGATGCCGAGGAGCTGGTCGACGTCGTACTTGGCCGCGACTTTGGCCGTGCCATAGAGGCGAATCGGATCGCGCTTCTCTTCGAGGGTTTCGACGCGGTACTCCTCGATGACCTCCGGCGGTCCGCGATCGCCTTCCTTTCGCCGGTAGGTGCGGACGAGCACCTTCTCTTCTTCCTTCTTAGGGGCGACGCGATTCGCCGGCCGTTCGTCTTCCTCGAGCTCTTCTTCGAACTCGGCCAGACTGTCGGGTTCGGAGGCGTCGTCCATCGCCGAGATCGCGATCCAGATGGGAAGCGGTGCCAGCGCGAGCAACGCGCAGGCCAGGGATCGCGTGCGAACGCGTCGCACGATGTTCTCGTTCTCGAGGGACCACTGGGCGCGATTGCGGGTCTCGTCGAACGAGAAGAGCAGGCGGCCGAGGCTCGTGTTGCCGAGTACGTCGCGCTCGTCTTCGGAGGGGCGACTGATCCACCACGCGACGAAGGCGATCGCGAGCCAGATCAGGATGAATACCAGGGTGCCGGGCAAGGTGTTCTCGATGACTCGTTCGGGCGCGGGACGTTGGGGAGGAGGGGTGCTGCGGATGATCCGGAGACAGGAAAACCGCCCCCCATCCGAAGATGAGGGGCGGCTCCTCTTTCCTATGTACCGCTAGTGCACGGCGACCCTGTTGCCGCCGCCGTGACTGCAGTCAGTGCCACTGTCTTTCCCTTTCTAGTAGTTGCACTGGCCGCATTGCGGGTGGCTATACCAACCGGTCTTCTCCGCGAAGTCCACCACGAACCAGTTCGACGAGGGATCGCCGAGCGGGCTGTGGAGCGGAGCCGGAGCATCGGTCGAGATGGGCGTGCAGCAGCTGCTGCTCAGCTTCTCGATGACGTCTCCACTCGGGGACCAGATGGTCACGTTGACCCAGCTGCCAAGGTGCGAGTCACCATGCGCCGTACCGTCGATCGAGAATCCGTTCTCATCCGGGCTCGACAGAATCGTGCCGTTGAGAAGGTCGATCGGGCCGTACGTCACGGTATCGCTCACGTTCTTGGCGTCCAGGTAGACCGTCGCGCCGAGAATATCCGGGCCCGTGTACTTCAAGAGCATGGCCGAGATCTTCTTCGAGCAGACAGTCGGTTCCATCGGCGGTTCGGCAACCGTAATGGTCGCGCTGTCCTCGCCAGGCATGCACGCCTCGGTACCCGAGGAAGTGCCGTTGGCGGTCACCGTCGCGATGTTGGTGGTCTCTTCCTCGATGGTTGCGGTCGCCGTGTATACAGCGCTGCTCATCGCAGGAATCGTCGCACCGGAGACGATGTTGCCGAGCTTGTCGTCGTCCACGCTCACGTCGACCACCGGCCACTGGGTGTCGTTGGTCACCGTGTAGGTGTACTCGACTTCGGCGCCAAGCGTGACCGTACCACCACCCGTCGTTTCGATGCCGTAGATCTGCAGCGAACCGAACTGGTCGCCGAGGTTCAGCGGCTTCGAGCACGAAGTGTGGAAGTAGCCGTCCTGGAGGACCGCATCGCTCACGTGATCCTTGACCCAGAAGCCCGTCGTGGGATCGAAGGTCGAACCGTCTGGATACACCTCGAAGATGTCGCCGACTTCGATCGGTTGGTCATCGAAGAGCACGGTGGAACTCGGCGAAGCCGAATCCGTGATCTTGATGCGAACCGAATCACCCGTCTGGACACCCGGATCCACGCATTCCCAACCGTGCGAGGCCTGGGAAGTCATGGTCGCGGTGCAGTCCGTACCGGTGTAGCGGATCAACAGCTTCTTGACGCTGCCCACGCAGTGGGGCGGCGGCGTCTGATCGATCTCGGTGACGCAAGCATCCTCTTCTTCCTCCTCCTGTTCCTCGAGCGTAACGGTGCCGCCCTCGGTGGAGGTGATGCTCACGATCTTGACGCTGCCGAACTGGTTACCCAGTGCGAACGGCTGTGAGCAGGAAGTGTGGAACTTGTCCACCTCGATGATGTCGTGGTGTCCACCACCATCCGAGATCTTCACATAGGTCTTGCTCGGGAAGTGGTGCTTGCCGGCGGTTTGCGAGTCGGCGCAGATCACGTCGCCGACCATCACGTCCGATTCGGCCGCGTAGACCGTTCGGCGCTTCTTCTTCTTGCCCCACCAGCGGTGGCTCCAGCCCCAGCGCTTTCGCTTCTTCGTGTACACGATGATGCTGACCGGCTCTTCACCGTTCGCACCACCCGCACAGAAGGCCTTGCGCGGCGCCTGGAGGTGACTGGAGGCGTCACAACCGAGGCCGGTGTACTCGAAGCAGAAGGCTTCGAGCTTGCCTTCGCAGGAGTCGCCCGTGACGTCCGGCGGCTGCACGACGCAGCCTTCCTTCTCGACCGAAACGGCACAGACTTCGTTCACCGGCTCGATCAGCGGGCCTCGGCACGTGCCCTGGGCGTCGAGGGAGAGCTGACCCTGCACGCCGAACATGGTGTCGTCGACATCGCCCGGAAGCAGCGGCGAGTGCAGATAGAGCAGAGCCGACATCTCACCATCCGTGATGGGCAACGTCAGGAATTCCCACTTCACCTGACCCGTGAGGATCAGGCTCGCGCTGGGAACCACACCCGGCGAACCGAGGATGTAACCTGCGTCGCTCACCTGCGTATCGTCGAGCACCAGGTTGAAGCCGATGACGCCCGGCACGAAGATGGTGGACGACCCACCGAGGTGGGTGAGCTTGTAGACGTAAGTGTGTTCGCCCGCGTTCGGCGAAACCAGCGGATTGTCCGGATTGTCATGCAGCCAGAACTCGAAGTCCTTCTGGACGCTGTAACAAGGCGCGTCGCAGAGTCCCGGGACTCCAGTCGGCTCGTCGATAACGGCGCTACCCGTTTCGTCCGGACCGGCTTGTGCCACCCCCGCGGCCATCGCAAACGCGATCAGGGCCGAGGACAGCAGTTGAAACAACCGTCGTGTCTTCATTGTGACAACTCCTCGTCTGTCTGTATCCCGAAGCAAGTGGGCCTGCTTCGGTCCCCTTCCCCGTTGGTTTACAAAAGCGGCCTTTCCTCGACCGAAGCCCCCAGCATCAAGGGGCATCGATGGCCGTCGTGCGGTCGTGCTTTGAATCCCCGGAAGTGCGTTCGGCGTCTGTGTCCACTGCAACTGACTACGGCCGACGGCTGACGTCGTCTGCGGCCTTCTCGAGGTTCGAATCGTTCGCTGTCGTTCCCTTGCCTTCTACGATCTCGGTGCGTCGCTATTGGAGGTCGCTCTGCACCGCGGGTTGTCGTTTGGGTTCTTACGAGCGCACGGGGTTGGATGAGGCGCCGTGCGCGATGTGTCGGGTTGGATCCTTCGTGGTTCCGGGACTGTGGTGACCGCCTGCGCTCTATCTCGTGCCGGACCTGGCGGTCGGGTGGGTACGGCACATGTGTGTGTGGTCTCGAAATCGCTTTTCTCGCAGAGTTTCTGGGCGGTTCGCTCCGGTTTTCGCGCATGCGTGGTCGTTCGGGATCGACTCACCTGGCCGCGAGCGCCAATCGGCTCGCGACCTTGCGCAATACGTTGCGCGTCAGCTGCGCGCGGCCTCGCGACGGGCGCGTGCTTCGCGGCGTCGCTTCATCGCCATGCCGATCAGGCCGCTGCTGAGCAGCAAGCCCGTGCTGGGCTCCGGCACGATGCCCGTGACGGTGAAGGGCGTGGAACCGCCGGCCGCCGAGATCATGAAGTCGATCGTGTTGTTGAAGATCACGCCGGGGCCGCCGCTCAGGACCTCGCCCACCCAGACGAGATCGGCGGAGGTGTCGCCGCCCTGCAGGTGGTTGAGCGCCGTGGCGTCGCCGAAGTCCCAGTTGAATTCGGCGAAGCCGCCGAAGGCCGTATCCACCGCAACCGGAGCTCGCACCGTCGGGCCACCGTTGTCATTCGGTTCGACGCCCGTACCGGAGCTGTAGCTGGCGCCGATGACGCGTGCAGCACCGTGAGTCGGGCTCCAGTACTCGAAGCCGACGTCGAAGGTGTGCGGAACGACGGAGACCTGAATCTGGTCGACGGCCACCGAGCCGGGTGCCAGGGTGATTTCGAACCAGACGAAGTCCTGGGTGGCCTGGCTCGTCACCACACCCGCGGCGTTCCCGCTCGGCGTCGGAATCGTGGTGAGCGCACCGCCGACCGCGTTGATCGTGCCGATCACGCCGGTGCCGGCGTTGTTCGTTCCGTCGATCACGATCGGGGCGTTCAGGGTGTACGACCAGGCGCTCGCCGTGGTCGCGATGGCGAAACTCGCGAGGAAGGCCACGCCCAGGAGGGCGGGGCGCAGCCGTTGGATCGCCGTAAGTCCGTGGTCCGATTCAGCAAAAGCAGTCGAAAACATCATCTTTGAGTCCCTTTTTCATCCCGGGCAAGACCGCTCCACCGGACTCGCCCGTCCTTGCTTTGGCTCCGCGCTCGGTCCGCTCACGAACCTTCCCAGTGCGCTTTGCCGCGGTCTTCATGAGACCAATTTCGTGTGTCACTCGTGTTGTTCTGTCGTTGTGTTCCTGTGAGCCGTCCCCGGCTCCTGGCTGACTCGCCCCACCCCCAAGCTGCGTCCCCGCAGCCGGCGCCGAAGCGTCGTGTCAAACAAACAGCGTTGTGCTCAACCGACTCTCGAGCTCACGATGTTCGATGAAATTTTTTCTCCTGAATTGTGTTTCTCGCGTTGCCGGAGAGTTGTTTTCCGCTCGTGTCGAACCGTCGGAGTGGAAAAGTTTCTCTCTCTGCTTCCTGGCCCACGACGAGCGCAATTCGAGCCCTGGCTGACATGCTTCTGAGCGCCTCCAGAAGGTGCTCAGGGAGTGGCCGAAATGCCGTGGGTTGGATGCCACTTAATGGTGTCTCATAGAGCAATAACAATGCCAACTCCCTGCATCGCAAGGGATGTTCTAAGTCGCTGAAAGACAAGGGGATTTTTGGGACCAGGGTGGGGCGCATCCGGACCCTTGGATCGGGGTTCCAGGAAACTTGGAAAACCTGGAAAATGTTTTCACAAGCCGCCTCTTCGAGGCCCCGAATTCACGCGTTGGGGAAACGCAGGATCGCTATGCGAAACCGTCGAACGATGGCTGCAACTGCGGCCGTCGAAGCCCCACTCGGTTGCGCCGATTCGAGCGCGCTCTGATGACCAGGGTGGAGGTGCTCCAGACGCGCTGAGGGCTCCGGGTCCTCTCCGGGTCTCGGATGAGGGTGAACTCAGCGCCACGAGAGCAAGGAGACGGTCCCGAGACCGGACTGGAGATCCGTCTGCGAAACGAGCCGCCGAGGTGACCGTTTGGGTGCGACGGATAGGTAAGACAAAGGGCCGCGGTTGACTTCGATGCTTGGCCGGTGTTCGGTCCTGCAACCAACGAGTTCGCGTACGGGTTCGCGTGCTCTTTCGGCCATCGCCTCGAGCGCCGAATCCACGTCCAGAACCCGCAACGGGACGGTCTTCGTCAGCGAGGCCGGCGCTCTGGCATCTTGAAAACATCGGCACAGTTCATCGGATGCTGGATCAGCAAGCTGACGTCGCTTCCGACGCGAGGACCGGTCGGTTCGTGTCGAGATCGCATGACGTATCGACCTGCGACGCCTGGCGCAACACCACGTCTCTCTCTTGCCCCGTTATGAGGCGAGTTCATCTTGAAACGACGCATTTTGGTGTCTTTCTCGAATCATACGATTGGATACCGATCTCAAGGCCAAATCGGAATTCGATCGGGCGAGGTCTTGCGAGTCGACGACTGTGGTGATCGAGTGTTTCGTGTCGCGCTTCGCAGCCTGCCCACAGGCCGCATTGCTCCGATCGAGTCGCGTCCTCGCCCTCGATCCGGCGCCCGGATCGCTCTGCCGACGAGCTCGATTCCATCTTGATTTCCGGCTCGGATGCGCGGTGCGATAAGGTGTCGATCTCGAGCCGGAACGGCATGCGAACGCCCGACCCGGCGCCCGGAAACCGGGTGCGATCAGACCTGCTGCTTGCGCACCGACCAGATGAAGCCGTCGTACCAGAAGTGCATCACGGCGATCACGTTCCAGAGGATCACCAGCGCGGTGGTATGCGCATAGGCCTCACCCCAGAAACCGAAGCTGAGGGGAAGGCTGATGAAGAGGGCCAGGCTGATCCACTTCCCTCCGGGGATTCCCGCCAACCCGAAGACCCGCTGGACGTTCTTCTTGTCGGTCGACCAGACGATCGCGAAGTACTGCCAGGCGTGGAAGAAATTCATCACGAAGAAGGCGTGCCCGAAGGGATTGAAACCCCAGGCGTACAGTGAGACGGCGCCAGTCAGCACGTAGAGCGTGATCTTTTGGCGCGATACCCGATACCCCTCCCGAGCCAGGCGCAGCCAGGAGAGGACGTAGTAGACCAGGAAGGCCCCTCCGATCGTGGACACGGCGATCGTGAGCTCCCGGGCGTGGTTCTCGGCGTGGGCGGGAATCGAGGTGAAGAAGGCGGACCCGACCTCCTCGAATTCCATGAAATCGCCCACGTGGGCCATCAGTGAGGCGCCGCCGAGGATCGGCCCGGCGTAGAGCAGCAGGTTGAGCCCCCAATCGAGGCGACGGCCAAGCTCAGGATCGTTGCCCGCCCGCGCGTCGTAGATGCGACCGAGGCCGAAGGTCTGCAGGCCCGAGTGGTAGACGTCCCACCAGGTCACCAGCACCGAAACCGAGATCGCCATCCAGGGCGAGGACCACATGGCGAGGAAGAGCACGAAAGGAACGACGGTGAAGCGGATCGGGTGACTGCGGAAGATCGCCGGGTTTGCGTGGCTGCGAAACACGACCAGCGCGAGATGGGCGTAGATGAAGGAGCCGAGCAGCAGCCCCACCACCGGCTGCGGCTCCACCCCGAGCTGTGTTTCGTCCATCAGCGTGTCGGAGAACGAAAGCAGGAAGGGCAGGCCAGCGGCCAACGCGGGCGAGCCGATGAAGAAGATCGCGTCGAACCACGGGCTCACGATGAAGCCGCGACCGCCGGCTCCATCCCCTTGATTTCGACCCTTCGATTTCTTCGCCATCGCTGCGCGCGTCCAACGGGGAGGGGGATCTGCCGCGGCAACTATATTGTTCCTCCCCCGCGAATTCGAACGAAGCATCGCGGCAACGTCCAAGCGAAGGTGACATGGCCATTCCCTGGCAGTCTCTGGCTCGCGTCGAAACGCGGGCCGGAGAGCTCGAACTGCGCAGGCGCGACCGCGACGAGTTCCTGATCACGATCGCGGGGCGCGTGCTGATGAACAGCCGCGCGAATCGCTCCGAGCGGGTGCTTGCGCAAGCCGCGTGCAAGGCATTGGCAGATGTCGCGGCGCCGCGAGTGCTGCTCGGCGGGCTCGGCATGGGATGCACCCTGCGAACGGCAGCGGAGCATCTTCCCGAAGACGCCACGATCGAAGTCTGCGAACTCACCGAGGCCGTGCGCGACTGGTGTGCCGGGCCGCTTGCGGAGTTGAACGGACACGTTCTCGAAGACGAACGCGTTCACGTCTTCATCGCCGATGTCGCGAAGACGATCGCCGAGCGCGCCGCCGACAAGAAGGCCCCGCGGTTCGACGCCATCGTGATCGATCTCTACGAAGGTCCCCACGCGAAGACCGACGCGAGCTGGGACCCCTTCTACGGTCGCGCGGCCCTCGACGCCACGCGTCGCGCGCTCACATCGCGCGGCGTCTTCGCCGTCTGGTCCGAAGCGCCGGATCGCAGCTTCGAAAAGCGCGTGGAGAAGATCGGTTTCGAACTCGAACGCATTCGCGCGGGGAAGGGCGGGCGCCGACATGTGGTTTACCTGGCGCGGCGTACGCGTTAGCGGCTCCGCCTCAGCGTCGCGGAATGCGCGCGCGGATCACGCGATCGCCCGCGAACGACCCCATCACGAGTTCGCCCCCGACGTCGACCGCCACCGTGCCCCCGCCCATCGGCGGCCCCTGATTCGAGAAGACCGCGTCGCCTTCGAGCCCCTCTGGCTCGAGGGCGATGATGTCGAAGGTCATCGGACACGCCCCCTCTTCGAGGCTCAGGCACACCCGCTGTTCCGAGAAGTCGCCCGAGTGGGAGGCCACGAGCAGGCGACCGTCCTTCGACCACGTCACGTTGTCGGGGCCGGGCACTTCGGCCACCGCAATGACTTCGCCGCTTTCGCGCGAGATGCGCCGCACCTCGCCCGCCAAGTAGGCATTCAAGTAGATGTCCCGACCGTCGTCGGAGATCTCGATCCCGTTCGGAAAGGGTGCGTGAGTTCCCGCCACGTCACTCCATCCGCCCTCGGGCTGCCATTCGTGTACCCAACCCGTGTCCATGCCGAGCATGCCCTTGATCATCCCGAGGAAGGGACTGCCGTAGGTCATCATGTGCGTGGTCAGGAAACCGCCGCCGGAACTGCCGGGGCCGGTAGGAAGATGCACGACGTCGTTCAGGAAAGCGCCTTCGGGAGGAATCGCGCACCCGCGCCACACGATGTCGACCTCCTCCACCTGGGGGAGCACCTCGAAGAACTCGATCGATTCGCGGCCGTGATGATTGACGACGAGCAGTTGCCAGCGTCCATCGCTTCGCTGGGCGAGGTCGATGCCGTGGGGGTTGATCGGATGGGCGGGGCCCGGACATGTCTCCTCTCCCCAGCCGGGGGACGGCTTCGTTCGCACTTCGCGACCCGTCGGTGGCCAGGCCACGCGGAACGAGTTGCTCTGCAGATCCAGCACCGCAAGGCTCCCCACGCCTTCGGGCTCGATCATGTCGGCGTATTGGCTCACCACCAGCTTGGTATCGCCTTCGAGGGCCGCGAGATCTTCGGGGTTCTGGAACCCGCAGATCGGTTGGATGTCGTTCACCGCGCGGCAATCGACGACCGGCGGCGGACCCGACGAGCAAGCGACGAGTGTTGCGAGACCCGCGACACCTGCGAGTGCGGAGCCGAAGCGGCCTCGCATCAGAAGGGCACGTCGTCGTCGAAGCCCGGCGGCGGGCCGTCGGGGAGCGGCGGTTCGTCGCCGGCCGGTCCGCCCGCATGCTCGACGGTCCAGACGTCCAGACTGTTGAAGTAGCGGATTTCCCCCTGCGGACTCTTCCATTCGCGTCCGCGCAGGCTGAAGTCGACCTTCACCTCGTCGCCCACCTTGAAGCTCTCGATGCTCTCGCAGCGATTGCCCGTGAGCTGGAACATCACGAACTGCGGGTACTGGGGGTTGTCGGCGGTTTCGAGCACGAACTCGCGCTTGCGGAATCGTTCGGTCACCTGGTTGGTGTCCATGATGGCGTGGAGTCTTCCCTGAATTTCGTATCCCATGGGCGGCAATCATAATCGGAAGCGATCACTCGGCCAGCCGTCGCAGCCTGGGCCGAGTCGAAAGACGATTCAAACCCCGTGTTAGACTGCCCGCCATCCGAAGAAGAGGAGCGCTGTCATGGTCGAGTCCACCGGCTCACTCCCCCAGCAGGGGAGTTCCTGGGAAGAAATCCGCGAGGCGCTCGAGAGCGCGGGCCGCGACGACGTCGATTGGCGCGACGCCCGCACCGCCGTCTACGTCTTCAACCCCGGCGACGACGTGATGCAGGTCGCGAAGCAGGCCTACGGCATGTACCAGTCCGAGAACGGCCTGGGGATGGCGGCCTTCCCGTCGATTCGCGAGATGGAGGCCGACGTCGTTTCCTGTGGCCTGCGCCTGCTGAACGGGCCGGACGAGGCGGTCGGCAACATGACCTCGGGCGGCACCGAGAGCATCATTCTGGCCGTGAAGGCCTGCCGCGATTCGGCGCGCGCCGCCGGGCGCGACGTGCTCGGGGCCCGGATCGTGGTGCCGCGCTCGGCGCATCCCGCCTTCGACAAGGCCGCCGCCTACCTGAGCCTCGAAGTCGTGCGGGTTCCCGTAGCGGAGGATTTCACCGCCGACGTCGCCGCGATGGATCGCGCGATCGACGACCGCACGATCATGCTGGTGGGTTCGGCCCCGTGCTTCCCGTACGGCGTGGTCGATGCCATCCCGGAACTCGGCCGCCTGGCCGAAGCCCACGACCTCTGGCTCCACGTCGATGCCTGCGTGGGGGGATACTTCGCGCCTTTCGCGCGCATGAATGGCGTCGAGCTTCCCGACTTCGACTTCTCGATTCCGGGAGTGAACTCGATGTCGGCCGACCTCCACAAGTACGGCTACGCGGCCAAGGGGGCGTCGACCGTCTTTCACCGCACGGCCGAGCAGCGCGACTTCCAGAGCTTCGTCTTCGACGACTGGCCGGCGGGCGGGATGAGCACGCCGACGGTGGCGGGCACGCGCCCGGGCGGCGCCTTCGCAAGCGCCTGGGCGGTGATGCACTACCTCGGTGTCGAGGGCTACCGCGAGAAGGCGAAGCGCGTCTGCGACACGCGCGAGAAACTGATGAGGGCCATCGATGCGATCCCGGGTCTCCATACCTTCGGCGACCCGCGACTCGGTCTCTTCGCCTATGGCGCCGACGACGCCAACGTCTTCGCGATCTGGGGCGCACTCAAGGCGAAGGGGTGGTTCACCGGGGTGATCACCGAACCCCAGGGCATCCAGCTCATGCTCTCTCCCGCCCATGCGGAAGTCGCCGATGAGTACGTCAGCGACCTCGAACAGGCGCTCGAGCAGGTGCGCGGTGGGACGGTCGGGGTGCCCGAGGGTGAGAAGCCCAGGTACGCCTGAGCTGCGCGGCCGCGCCTAACCGAAGGCCAGTCCGCAATCCGGGCATTCGAGCGCGTCGACGGGCAGGGCGCTGCCACAGGCCGGGCAGATTTCGTCTTCTCCGGCATTCGGTGCGTCGGTTTCTCCGCCCAGCACGTGGACGAACACCTCGCTATCGATCGTCTTCGCGCGCTCGAAATCGTTCGGCATGACCCAGGTGCCGAAGACATCGGCGCCGTCGAACTCGCCGCGATCGACGCCGCCTTCTTCGGGTGTCCGCGTGTCGGGCTCGACGCGATGGCGGATCTCCATCTGCTCGAGGGCGGCGGAGAGCGCGCGCGTCCACGCGATGGGCCCGACCCGCACGCAGGCGAGCTGATCGGTTGCGGGAAACTCCTCGGGAGGCGGCGCCTCTTCGAGTTGGCTCGGCAAGACCAGCTCGACGCCACACTCCGCGCACTGCTCGGCTCGCAGGGTGTATTCGTCGCCGCATTGCGGGCAGAGCTTTACGTCGTCCTGGAGCTGTGACATGGCGGGAACGCGGGCCTCCGAGTGCGCGCGAGCTTACGCAATCTCGTCGCCGAACGCGTGAACCGGTTCACCTCGCGCGGACGATTCGCCGACGAGAGCCTTGCCGGGTCGCTCCCGGCGGGAGAGGGACCTTGCTTCGCAACCGCGACCGACTGCTCAGGCTGCTCGTATTCTGCGCGATGGTGATCGCCGCGCCGCTCCGTGCGTCGGCGTACGGGTTGGGGGCCTATTTCGAGTATTCGCGCGGCGAACAGCACATCGACTACGACGTCATCGAAGAGGATTTCAGCAACGACCGATTCGGCGGGGGGATCGTGTACGACAGCAACGTCGCGCGCGACGCGTGGTTGAACCTTCGTGGCAGCGTGGGCTACGTCCACACCCGAAATACCGTCGACGACGAAGCCCATGGAGCCGCTCTCGATCTGTCCGCGGGCTACGGATTCTTTCGCACCCGCGATTTCCGACTCTGGGTCGCACCGGCGGTTCGCATCGGCGTGGACGTCTACGAGAGCAAGGTCTCGGATGTGATCGATTTCGCAGTCGGCGGTGGCGCGCGACTCGGTCTCAACTGGCACCTGACTCCGCAAATCTCGCTCGCGCCCTCGATCGCCTTCCAATACCTCTATGTGCGCGAAACCATCGACGACGATCTGGGCAACGACCGATACGACGGTCACGAACGACTCGTGACCGTGCGTCTATCCGTGTTGTTCCGCGATGTCGAGGACGTCTTTCGTTCCGCGGCACGAGGCGCGCTGACCCCCTCGAGCGATTGACTTCATTTCCGCGCGTGACTTACCATCGCCCGATTCGGACCCGCAGTGGGGCAGGAGGAAGTCGGTGACGCGCCCGGCGAGGGGAAGGACCACATCGCAGACGTTCCGCCGCGCGATCGCTCGCGCGCTGATCGTCGTCTCGTTCACCCTGATTGCTCCGAGTGCCTCGGCCGGTGGGCTCGGCGGGTATCTCGAGGGCGACTGGTCGTGGTCGAACATCAGCGACCACGGTCGAGATCGCGGTTTTTCGGAGTCGATGGCCGGGCTCGGCGTGCTCTGGGACAGCGACGTCGCGACCAATGATGCACTGAACTTCCGTTTGCAGTTCGGTTACCGCCTCGGCATACGCGAACTCGACGAACACAGCGACGAGACGGTCAACGGCCTCGTGCTCGACACCACGATCGGCTACGGCGTGCTGCGCAGCTCGGTGATGCGCGTCTGGGCGGGCCCCTCGGCCCGTCTCGCCTACGACTGGTATGGCAGCGCGGGGGATGTCGACATCGTCGACCTCGGCATCGGGATCGGTCCGCGCTTCGGAGTGAATGTCCACTTGAGCGAGACCCTCTCCGCCACCGCCTCCATCGCCTATCACTACATCTATCTATCCGAGCTGATCGAGAGCGAGGGCGTCAACCGAACCGTCGATGGCCCACAACACATGGTGGGCGTGCGCTTCGGTGTGCTCTGGCTCGACGACGAAGACGGCTTCGCAGACTGACGCGAAGCGTCCCGCGCGTCAGTCGCGCTTTTCAGGGGGGGAGGGGATGTCGGATTCGGATCCGAACCGATTCGAAAGCCATTGGAAGACGGACAAGACCAGTGGCGGAGAGATGTGGGAACAAAAGCGTCGCCTGGCCGACGCGATGCGACTGGTGATCGAGCGCCTGGTTCCCAGTAACGCGCCCACCGACGAATTGCGTCGCGCCGCCGAGGGCCTCGAGCAATACGCCGAGGCCTTGAAGGCGCATCCGCGCCTGCTCAAGGTGATGGGGCACTCCGAAGCCGCGAACGCCGGCAACGTGGGTGCCTTCTTCGACCAGAGCCCGATGATCGGCCTTGCCAATCCCCTGGCTCCGCCAATCACCATCCAGAAGACCGGAGAGCGCACCGCAGCCGGACACGTGCGTTTCGGTTCGGCCTATGAAGGTCCGCCCGGCTCGGTTCACGGCGGCTATGTGGCTGCGGCCTTCGACGAAGTGCTCGGCTTCGTGCAGAGCCTCTCGGGCAATCCGGGGATGACGGGCACCCTCACCGTGAAGTACCGCAAGCCGACTCCCCTCCACACCGATCTGGTGATCGAGACCGAGTGGGTGAAGACCGAGGGCCGCAAGGTGACCTGCACGGGCCGCATCATGGCGGGCGACACACTCACCGCCGAAGCCGAAGGCCTGTTCATCGCCGTGCCGGCGGAGCGCATGCAGGCGTTGATGAAGAAGCGGCAGGAACGCGAAGAGAACCTCGCGCGCTAGTCTGCGCGCTGCCCAGTCCGGTCCAGGGGTCCGTTTCGATGGCCAGCGAAGAATTCGACGTCGACCTCTCGCGTGTGCGCGAGGATCTCACGCGCTTGCAGGAAGAGATCTGCGCGGCCCTCGAGGCCGAGGACGGCGAGGGCGAGTTCCGTCGCGACGAGATGCCGCGTCCGGGTGGCGGTCGATCGCGTCCCTGGGTATTGAGCGATGGCGCCGTGTTCGAACGCGCGGCGGTGAACTTCACCCACACGACGGGCTCACAGATGCCCGCGGCTGCGACCGAGCGTCGCCCCGAACTCGCCGGGCGCGAATACCAGGCGGTCTCGGTCTCGCTGATCGTGCATCCGCGCAACCCCTATGTGCCGACCACCCACGCGAATTTCCGCTTCTTCATCGCCGAAGATCCCGAAGGCGTGGCCGAGCCCGTGTTCTGGTTCGGCGGGGGCTACGACCTCACTCCCTACTACGGCTTCGTCGAAGACGCCGTGCACTGGCATCGCACCGCCCACGCGGCCTGCTCGGGCCACGGCGCCGACTGGTATCCGAAGATGAAGCAGGCGTGCGACGACTACTTCTTCCTTCCCCACCGCGGCGAGCCGCGCGGGATCGGCGGACTCTTCTTCGACGATCTCTCGGACGGGGGCTTTGCGGTGAGTCACGCGCTGTGGCGCGACGTCGCTTTTTCCTTCGTCGATGCGTACCTGCCGATCGTGAATCGTCGCAAGGCCAGCGAGTACGGCGAGCGCGAGCGACACCACCAGCTGCTTCGCCGCGGGCGCTATGTGGAATTCAACCTGCTCTACGACCGGGGCACGCGATTCGGCTTGCAGGCCGGCGCGCGCACCGAATCGGTGCTCGCTTCGATGCCCCCGGAAGTGCGCTGGCGCTATGACGAACCCCCCGAGCCCGGAACTCCCGAGGCCGAGCTCGTGGAGAAGTTCCTCGTGCCGCGCGATTGGCTCTCGGCGGGCTCGGCATCCGAAGAAGGGGAGGGGGACGCATGACCCGGGAGTCCAGCGGCGACGACCTCACCGTCATTCGCACGGCCGGTACGGTGCTCAGCGTGTTCGGCGCGATCTCGATCGCGATCACCTTCGCGTGGAATGCCCTCGGCGATCGTCCCGACCCCGCCACGCTCGTGACGCTCTCGGGTGAAGTGGTCGACCGCGGACTCATCACCGTTCCGACGCGAACCTCGATCGAGCGATGGCTCGCCCTCGACGTCACTCGAGAAGGCGAAGAAGTGCGCTGGGTCTTTCCCGACCACGGCGATGCTCTCGAGGCGCTGGTCGATTCGATCGAGATCGGGAAGGCCGCCGACGGGCGTGCGCTCCCCGAAGCACAGCTGCTGCGCTGGTACGAATCGCCCGTTCGCATCGTGTGGTCGCTTTCGCAAGACGGACGCGAAGTGATCGGTTTCGATGACGTCGACGAGGCCGTGCAGGCCGCGCGTCATCAATCACCCCTGGCCGGTGGCTTGACCCTCGCGATCGGTCTGCTGCTGCTCGGGGCTTCGATGCTTCGCAGGCGGTCGGCGCCTCCCGAGCCCGCCCCGGACGAATCGGAGTGAGAGGTCACGATGAGTGAACCCGACCGGAACCGCACCTGGATTCTCGCTGCGACCCTCGTGAACCT
>JANQEL010000201.1 GCA_028278345.1 Myxococcota bacterium | reverse complement strand
GCACCGAGGCTCGCATCGAGGTGCATCTGCGCTTCGACTTCGGGAGGCGTCCCGGGGGCGATCTCCGCCTTGGGGAAGTTGAGCAGGCCCCACACGATGATCGACGCGATGAAGATGATGGTCCCCGCGCGCTTGAGGAACGCCTTGGCGGAACGCCAGACCTGCGAAGCCAACATGCGCGGCGACGGGAAGCGATAGGGCGGAAGCTCCATATAGAAGGTCGAAGGCCGCCCCTTGATGATCGTCGCCTTGAGGAGCGCCGCCGAGGCGATCGCCGTGACGGCACCGAGCAGGTAGAGGCCGAGCATCACGAGCCCCTGGAGACCGAGGCCGAGCCCCACCGCCGTGCTGGGCACGAAGGCCGCGATGAGCAGCGTGTAGACGGGCAATCGCGCCGAACAGGTCATGAAGGGAGCGACCAGGATCGTGGCGAGACGATCGCGCGGGTTGGGAATGGTGCGCGCCGCCATGATGCCCGGCACCGCGCATGCGTAGCACGAGAGCAGCACGATGAAGGATCGCCCCTGCAGGCCGAACCAACCCATGATGCGATCCACCACGAAGGCCGCGCGCGCCATGTAGCCCACGTCTTCGAGGAAGTGGATCAGGGTGAACAGGATCACGATCTGCGGCAGGAAGATGACGACGCTGCCCACGCCGGCGATCACGCCATCGGTGATCAGGTCGCGCAGCACGCCTGCGGAAAGCACGTCACCCACCGCGGCCGCAAGCGCCGCGAAGCCGCCGTCGATCGCGTCCATCGCGGGCGCCGCCCAGGCGAAGATGCTCTGGAAGACGAAGATCATCACCGCGGCGAAGGTCAGTGCACCGAAAAAGGGGTGCAGCAGGATGCGATCGATGCGATCTGTGCGCTCGTCGGGGCGCAGCGCTTCGCGTTGGATGTCGCTCCAGATCTCATCGACCTGTTCGAAGCGCGCGATCGGATGCTCGGCGGGTTCGACACAGTCGCCTCCTCGGTCGCGCGGTAGGCGTTCGGCACCTTCGAGGGCCGCGCGCAACTCGTCGAGCCCGACACCGCGATGCCCGACGATGGGAAAGACCGAAACACCCAGACGCGTCGAGAGCCGATCGAAGTCGACCCGCCCACCGCGCGCGCGAAGTTCGTCGATCATCGTGACGACCACTGCGATCGGGAGCTCGGGATGGGCGGCCAGGGTCTGCAGCACGAGGGCGAGACCGCGCTCGAGGGTCGTCGCATCGACCACGACGAGGACGGCGTCGGGTACCGGCTCTCCGCTCATCTGTCCGGAGAGCACGTCTTCGACGACTTCCTCGTCCGGGGTCTCGGGATTCAGGCTGTAGGTGCCGGGAAGATCCAGCAGGCGGATCTCGCGCGCCGCGTCGCGCACCCGACCTTCGCGTCGTTCGACGGTGACGCCCGGGTAGTTGCCCACCTTCGCGCGCGAACCGGTGAGCGCGTTGAAGAGCGTCGTCTTGCCGGTGTTCGGCGCGCCCACCAGCGCCACCGTGCGGGGAGCCGATGCCTCGGCCTGCGAAGAACGCACCTCGTAACCGGCCGCACTCACGTTGTGTTTCGCTCCGTCGCCACGACCCGAAGCCCGGCGAGGTCACCCTCGCGCAGACAGATGCGATAGCCCCGCAATTCGATCTCGATGGGATCGCCGAGCAGGCCGCGCCGAACGATCGACACCCGGGTTCCGCCGACGAAGCCGAGCTCGCGCAGGCGCGGCACCACGCCAGCGTCGTCTCCCGCTTCGAGCACGCCCGATTGGCCGACCGCGAGTGCGGTCAGCGGAAGTGAATCCGGTGTGGCCTGGTTCATCGGGGTGGGTGCTCGCGGCCGGAAACGGCGGGGAGGGGGTGCGAGGGCGCTGAGGAAGACGCAGGAGGCTAACCCATTCGCGTTTTTCCGCAGCGCATGGTCGAGCGGGTATGCTCGCGCCCCTTGCACCCAGGTCGCCGTGATGACGGCGACGGGAACCCGGTCGCACGAGACAGAGCACGAGGAGAAGCAAGATGGCGAAGGGAACGATTCCGAGCGGCGGGCTCGAAGGCATGGCGGTCCTGGTGACCGGGGGCGGCACGGGGATCGGCACCGCATGTGCCGCGCGCTGCGCCGCCGACGGCGCCGCGGTCACCATCTGCGGACGCCGCGAAGACGTGCTCGCCGAGGCGGCCAAGAAGATCGAGCAGGGGCTCGGCCACGGCGGAAGCATCCAGTACGCCACCGGCGACGTCACGGACGAAGACGACGTGAAGCGCGTCGTCGAGAAGGCCCTCGAACCCACCGGCGCCCTCGATGGTTGCGTGGCCAACGCGGGGGGCGGCGGCGGCATGGGCCCCTATCACGTGCAGGACACGAACGAGTTCATTCGCGTACTCCACCTGAACGCGCTCTCGACCATGCTCTGCGTGAAGCACACGGTGAATCACATGATCGACGCCGGCGGTGGCTCGTTCATCGGCATGTCTTCGATCGCAGGGCACCTCACCCATCCCTACTTCGGGGCGTACGGCGTGGCCAAGGCGGGGATCGAGATGATGATGAAGAACGCCGCCGACGAGTTCGGTGCGCGCGGTGTGCGCTTCAACGCGATCCGCCCGGGCTTCATCGCCACCGAGATCATGGAGGGCATCCCGCGCGACAGCGAGGTGTACGACTCCTACATCCGCAACACGCCGATGAAGGACGTCGGCCTTCCGGAAGACGTCGGGAACCTCGCGCGCTTCCTGATCGGCCCGGAGTCGCGCTGGATCACGGGCACCGCGATCAACGTGGACGGCGGTCACGCCTTGCGGCGCGGCCCCGACTTCGGCCCCTTCATCGAGCCGGCGATGGGGGCGGACGTGTTGGCGGGAGATCGGCCGAAGTCCTAGGCAGGAGCGGCTCGTACCTCGCCGTGGGACACGATTCGCCCTGGACAAAACCGACCCACGGGTCTATAAACCGACCGAAAGGTCAGTTTGGAGATCCGCGATGCTCGAGAACCGCTGGTACCCCGTCCTCGAAAGCCGGAAGCTCGGCAAAAAACCCATTGGAATCAAGCGTTTCGGGAGTGAGTGGGCGCTCTTCCGCGACGCCTCGGGCACACCCCGGATGCTCCCCGCCGCCTGCCCCCACCGCGGCGCCAACCTGGCGGACGGCCGGGTCGTCGACGGGGAGCTCGCCTGCCCCTGGCACGGCTTCCGCTTCGCGGGAGACGGCCACTGCACCGCGGTGCCCTGCGACGGCCGGGACGCGCGGATCCCGCGGGCGCTGAACCTCCGACCCCTGCCGGTTCGCGAAGCGCACGACCTCGTCTTCGCCTGGTGGGGCGAAGCGCGCGAGACGCTCCCCGACATCCCCTTCTTCGAGCGGGAGGAACTGGTCGACCGGGGCGGAACGACGGACGCCTCCTACATCCTGCCCTACCACTACTCGCGCATGGTCGAAACGAACCTCGACCTTCACCACGCGCCCTTCGTCCACGGCAACGTCTTTCCGTCGGGCGAACGGGTCGTCGACTTCGAAGCCAGCCTCGACGAAGCCGGCGAGCGCATCTCTTCTTCGGGGCGGCTGATTCGCGAACGCGACCTCGCACGGGGAAGAGACAGGAGCTTCGGCTTTCGCGCCGACCTGATCCTGCCGAACCTCGTGCTGATCGAACTCTCCGAGCGCACGCACCTCGCGGTCTGCGCAACGCCGGTCGACGACGAGCACAGCTGGATGTGGTTCCGCTACTACCAGGGCTATACCGGGATCAAGCCGATCGGGAAGCTCATCACCTGGTTCGCGGTACAGAGCGAGTTGCGCGTCGTGCAGAAACAGGACTGGCGCGTCTTCGCCCGCATGACACCCGGTACGATCGACGACTTCCCGTACGCGTTCGTCCACGCCGACAAGGCCATCGCGCTGTACCGCAAGCGTCGCGCCGAGCTCCTGGCCGAGAAAGCGGCCTGATACCGAGGATCCATTCGACGTGGCGAAACACGAATCTCCGGAAGTGCGGCGCGCACAGATCTTGGAGGCCGCACGCCTCTGCTTCGGTGAGGCCGGTTATCACAAGACGAAGATGGATGACATCGTCGCCCGCGCCGGTTTGTCGAAGGGAGCGCTGTACTGGCACTTCAAGAGCAAGGAGGAGATCTTCCTCGCGCTCTTCGATCAGTTCGAACAGGCGATCTTCGCGAGTTGGGAGGCCCTGCCGCCACTACCCGCGGATCAGGCCCTGCAGCGCGAGGGAGAGATCGTCCTCGCCACCATGTTGCACGACCGAAGCCTCGTCGAGACCTGGACGGAGTTCATCAAGCATCCCCTCGCGCGCGAACGCTTCGCCCGCCTCTACGTAGGCTCCCGCGCGCGACTGCGAGAAACCATCGAAGCCGGCGTCGAACGCGGCGAACTGCGCACGTGTGACGCCTCCGCCATCGCGGGCGGAGTCACGGCGTTGATCGAAGGCCTGCTCCTGCAGGCGCTCGTCGACCCCGACTTCGACCCGATGCCGGCCTGGAACGAATCCGCTCGGTCCTTGACACGCGGGCTCTCGCCGGAAGCCCCCTAGCGCAGACGCGCTTCGAAGGTGATGGGGATCGCTTCGGTGATCGACAGCGGGTTCCAGGTCTTGGGTTCGCCGATGCCGAACTCCATGCGATCGAGGGTGACCTCGCCGCGCACTTCGAGGGGCTCGCGGTTCATCACTTCGAAAGTGCCCGTGAGCGTCCGCTTCTGGTCGCGGATTTCGATGTCGAACCGTGCCTCGTAGCGATCGCCTTCGAGGGGGCTCGCCGAATGCACGCGGATGCGCGCGGTCGGCCAGCGCTCGACTTCGAAGAAATCCTCCGAACGCAGGTGGTCGTCGCGGCGTTTGTTGTCGGTATCCAGGCTCACGACATCGAGGGGGAAATCGCGTTTTTCGAATTCGGCGATTTCTTTTTCAACATCGCCGGCGGTAGCGCGAGTGCGTACGCGGTGCCAGAACCCCAAACCCCAT
>JANQEL010000062.1 GCA_028278345.1 Myxococcota bacterium | reverse complement strand
CCAATCCATCTGGATGTATGCGAAGTCGAACTCGACGACGCTGCGTTCGGCCACGTCGTCGCTCTGGACCGACTGGATCTGGACGTTCTGGAACCGCAGGACGTTGGTCTGACTCGGGATGGTGACCAACACATCCTGAACGGAGCCGCTGGGCAGGGAGTGGGCAACCAGCAGCGCGAGTTCACTCGTCTGTTCCATCGTGACGCGAACGGGTGCATAGCTCACGAGGCCGGGGTTGCAGCTCGTAGTGCAGCTGACGGGGACGTCGGCCGTGAGTTCGAGATCGACGAGGTCGAAGATCACGTCGATCGACGGATCGGAGAAGCGAATCGTCCCGACCGCGGTAGCCGCGGGCGGTGATACATGGGCGTCGAGGGTGGCCTGCAGATCAACGAGTGAAGGCCGATCGGCTCGGGCCGAACTCGCGGCCAGCAGCACGCCCAGAATGAGCGCGAACGCGAATCGATGGGTGTAGGTGGACTTCATGACGTCATCCTTTCATGACGATGCTTCCGCCTCGAGATCTGCATCACGCGGAGCAGGGCCGCGCATGCGAGAAGACCGGAAGCGGTGCCGGGCTCCGGCACCGGTACGACGAGATCGTCGACGTTGAAGAAGAGGCCGCTCACGGGAGTCGTGCCGCCGGCGTCGAGGGTGGCCGCGCTGAAGCTCGATGCACCGATGACGCCGACGAAGTAGGCGCGGTAGTCGCGGCCACCGAACGTCCCGAGCGATTGCCCATCGCCCAGCGCAAGCGTCGCCGTTGCTTCGCCGGGAACGACGAGCTGAAGATCACCGTCGAAGAGCGCGTTACCCGGTTCTTCGGGTGTGATGATCGTCAAGCCGAAGGCATCGACGGGCGCCGTGAAACCGAAGGCCAACGAAGTGCCGGCCGTCAGCGCGTTGAAGTTGCCCGTATCGTCGACGCCGAGGGAACGGGTGCCGCTGCTCGCCGGATTGTCGGCTGCGTCCACGACGACGCGAAGCGAGAGAGCCGGCCCAGTGGGATCGAGCACGTCGACGACAGGGCCGGGCAGTACGACACCCGCCGCTGCCGAAGGCGGCGTCTGCGTCGTCCCCGAGAGCGGCGCGCCGTTCGCGAGGCTCTCGAAGTCGACCGTCGCCACGCCACCGGGAATCGCCGCCGCGAAGCCCGCCGCATCCGTGTACGCACCGGGCGATGCCTGCCCGATCCCGGCGAAACCCAGGACCAGGGCGATGACCAACGCGATTCTGCTTCGAATGAATTTCACGCCGAAAAGCGTAGGAAGCGAGACCACCCTGTCATGTCGTCAGAATTCGCTACACGCCGCGGCCCGCCACAACGAAAAAGCACCGGAACCTTTCCAGATGCGACACACTGGGCGCGCGATGCGCAATGTACTGCTCTCTCTCGTCATCATCGCGGGGCTCGCCCTGGCGGCTCTATGGAGTCTCGGCCGCGGGGCCGGAGGCGAGATCGACGGGGTCCGGGTCGCGCCCACCGGTGATGCGCGCGCGACTCTACTCGTGGAAGCCGTCGCCGAAGCGCAAGCCGAGCAGGTCACCGCCATGGGAGCACCTGCCAACCGACAGATCTTGTTCGGGGATCTGCACGTTCATACAACGCTGTCCTCCGATGCCTTCATGTTGAACCTGCCCATGTTGGGTGGCGCCGGGGCGATGACACCCGCCGATGCGTGCGATTTCGCCCGGCACTGCGCGGCCCTCGACTTCTGGTCGATCAACGACCACGCGAACAGCCTCTATCCCGAAGACTGGAAGAACACCGTCGACGCCATTCGCGCGTGCGACGAACGGGCAGGGGATCCGAGCAACCCCGACACCGTCGCCTTCCTCGGTTGGGAGTGGACCCAGGCCGGGCTCACCGCCGACACCCACTACGGCCACAAGAACGTCGTGCT
Organism: Myxococcota bacterium; assembly: GCA_028278345.1. GTDB lineage: Bacteria > Myxococcota_A > UBA9160 > UBA9160 > UBA4427 > DUBZ01. The sequence continues at coordinate 53,482 of JANQEL010000062.1, read as the reverse complement.
GGCCCATACGGACGATGCGCGAATCCCCGCCCGCCCGATCAGCGCGAAAGCGAACCCGCTCTTCCTCGAACGGGCTTCACCGCTGCTGCGCGGTGCGCTCGGCCTGCTCGACGGGCGCTTCCTCGATCTGTCTCGCCGCATCATCGAACAGACCGGTGCCCCTGTCTGCGAAGAGGGGCACGTGCGCGAGCTTCCGAACGACTGCATGGAAGTGGCGGCGACACCCCCCGAGTTGTTCCGCAAGCTCGACGAGTGGGGACATGACGCCCTCGTGATTCCCCACGGCACGGCCTGGGGCATCTACACGCCACCGGATTCGAGTTGGGACAAACAGCTCGCAGGCGCGATGCACGATCCCGAGCGCCAGACGATGCTCGAGGTGTACTCGGGGCACGGAGATTCGGAGGTCTACCGAGACTGGCGTCCGTTCGAACGGGACGAATCGGGTGCAGTCGTCTGCCCCGAGGAACGACCCGGCTATCTCCCCGCATGCCGACAGGCCGCAAGGATCGTTCGCGAACGCTGCCTGGCCGAGGATCTTCCCGAAGAAGAGTGCGCAGAGCGCGAAGCCGTAGCGCAACAGCACGCCATCGAAGCCGGCACCGTCTACGTCAACACGATCGAGAACGGGACATCCAGCGATTGGCTCGATGCCGGGCAGTGTCGCGATTGCCGACAGCCTTCCTTTTCCTATGTGCCCACCGGCTCGGCCCAGTACATCGCGGCACTCGGCAACTTCGACGACGACCCCGAAGCCCCTCGTCGCTTCCGCATGGGCTTCATGGCTTCGAGCGACAACCATTCGGCGCGGGGGGGCACGGGGTACAAAGAGCTTCGCTCGATGACCGACGGCGCATTGGACCACCCCGAGCGGGCGTCCGCACTCGGCAACGCAATCCGAAAGAGCGGGGTGGATCCCGATGGTCCGAAGCCGGCCCAGTCGAGGACCGCTTCTCCGGGCGAGCTGAGTCCCTTGACTGCGTTGGCCGACGTCGAGCGGACGTCTTCCTTTCAGTACACGGGCGGGCTGGTCGCCGTGCACGCCGAAGCACGCGACCGCGGATCGATCTGGGCTGCTCTCGAACAGAACGCGGTCTACGGCACGAGCGGGCCGCGGATCCTGCTGTGGTTCGACCTGCTCACCGAGACCGGAGCGAAGCCGATGGGCTCGGAGGTGGTGGTGGAGAGCAGTCCGACGTTCCGCGTGCGTGCGGCCGGTTCGTTCGAGCAGCGGCCGGGCTGTCCGGACGTCACCGCGAACTCGCTCGGCGCGAGTGAAGTCGAGCGTCTCTGCCTCGGCGAGTGTTATCACCCGGGCGACCGTCGACGTCCGATCGATCGAATCGAGCTCGTTCGAATCCGCCCGCAAGCCTTTGAAGGCGAAGAGATCGGCGGGCTGATCGACGACCCCTGGCGCGTAATCGACTGTCCGCGCGGGGGAGAAGGATGCGTTGCGACCTTCTCCGACCCCGATTTCGTCGACAGCGGCCGCGACGCCGTCTACTACGCCCGCGTCTTCGAAACAGCGAAGCCCACCGTCAATGCCTCGCCCCTCGGTTGCGAGCGCGATCTCGAGGGCCGATGCCTCGGGGTTTCGATCTGCCCGGACGGCGACGAGTGTCTTCGCCCGGACGAACCGCGTGCCTGGTCATCGCCGATCTACGTCGACCACCCGAAGGCACGCCGATCTCGCTAGCAAGCGGCGCTCGCGTACCGGGCGAACGCACGTCGAATGGGGTGCGCCGATTCCCCGGCTCTGACTACAATCGTCGGCACAGCAAACGACTCGAGGTCACGACCATGGCGGAATCGAAGATCAAGATCGGAACGAAGCTCGCCTTCCTGGCCCTGGCCATCGCGGCTGCGACGGTGGGGCTCTGGTTCTACTCGGTCAACCAGGTCGCCATTCCCGAAGACCGAACCCTCTTCGTGCTCGCCTTCCTTTCCGCGGTGGCACTCGGAATCGCGGCGTTGGTGAGAGGCCCGGGTAAGCTCGGCATCGTACCTGCGCTGCTCGCGATCGTGGTCGGCGGGTTCCTGCCGTTCACGATGGCCGTCAGTGAGCAGGAAGTCGCCACCACGGGAATCCAGGTGGGCGAGACCATCCCGCACTTCACCGCACTCGACGATCAGCGGAACGTGTTCGACTCGAAGAGCCTGCAGGGGCGCCCGGTGCTGATGAAGTTCTTCCGGGCCCACTGGTGACCCTACTGTGTCGCCGAGTTGCGGCGATGGGAAGAAATTCGGCACGAGTTCGACAAGCGCGGCGTGCAGGTCGTCACCGTGAGCACCGACGAACCCGAGGAGATCAAGAGGCAGCGTCACAACCACGGTTTGCGAGCCGACATGCTCTCGGATCGCGATCTCGAGGTGACCGATGCATTCGGCCTGCGAAACCTCGGCTACCACTCGGCGCCCCCCTCCGATGACGTCGAGGCGCTGCCTGTTCCGACATCGTTACTGATCGACGCCAATGGCAAGGTGCTCTGGGTCGATCAAGCAGAGAACTATCAGCGCCGCTCCGGACCCGAAGTGGTGCTGGCCGCCGTCAAGCGACATCTCGACTGATCGGGCGCGCGGTTCCGAAGAAGGCAAGGAGAAGAAATGACCAGCTCGCTGAAACTCGGCATGGCCCTCGGCTATTGGGGCCCGAACGCGCCCACGGACATCATCTCTTCGGCCGTCGAAGCGGAGAAGCTCGGATACGACTCGTTGTGGACTGCCGAGGCGTATGGCTCGGACGCGCTCTCGCCGCTGGCCTACGTCGCGAGTCACACGAGCAAGATCAAGCTCGGTACTTCGGTGGTACAGCTCTCGGCGCGAACGCCCACCGCGACGGCGATGGCCGCGCTCACCATCGATCACCTCTCGAATGGGCGGTTCATCCTCGGCCTGGGTGTTTCGGGCCCACAGGTGGTCGAGGGTTGGTATGGGCGACCCTTCAAGAAGCCCCTCGCGCGAACCCGCGAGTACATCGACATCGTGAAGCAGGTGTTGCGCCGCGAAGAGCCCGTCACGAGCGATGGACCGCACTATCCGCTGCCGTATCACGGTGAGGGTTCGACGGGCCTCGGCAAGCCTCTCAAGTCGATCACCCACCCCCTGCGCTCCGAGATCCCGATCTACATGGGAGCCGAAGGGCCGAAGAACGTGGCGCTGTGTGCCGAGATCGCCGAAGGCTGGTTGCCGCTCTTCTACTCGCCGTATCGCGAGGACGTCTACGCCGATTCCCTCGCAAAGGCCGGGGCCGATTTCGAGATCGCGCAGATGGTCGCCGTCAACATCAACGACGACCTCGAAGCCGCGCTCGCTCCCGTGAAGGCCTTCCTCGCGCTCTACGTCGGCGGCATGGGGGCGAAGGAGCAGAACTTCCACAACGCCCTGATGGGTCGCATGGGTTTCGCCAAGGAAGCGGAGGAGATCCAGGATCTCTATCTCGCGGGCAAGAAGGCCGAAGCCATGCAGAAGGTGCCCGATGCCTTCGCGGACGAGATCTCGCTCTGCGGGCCCATCGAGCGCATCAAGGATCGCGTCGAGGCCTGGCGCGAAAGCCGCGTGACCACGCTCTTGATCACGGGACAGAATCAAGAGGCGGTGCGGTCGATGGCGGAACTCGTCCTTTGATCGACGGCGGCGAGTTCAGCGAACGAGCCTCTTGAGCACGAGGGGCGCGATCAGAACCGTGGTCGCGTAGCAGGCGAGCATCGCCGCGGAGAGCAGGAGCCCGAGGCTCTTGTTCGGGCTCAGGGCCGAGACGCAGAGCACGGCGAAGCCGAGGGAGAGGATCGTCGCATTCCAGCGGATCGCCCGGCCGGCCCCGGCGAACGCCAAAGCGAGGGAACGCGGCTCACCCTCGCCCCGCCCGCGATGCTGCCGATACGCCGCGAGCAGGTGCACGGGAAAGTCGACCCCCACCCCGATCGCGACCGCGAAGAACATGCTGGTGGCGATCCCGAACGACATCCCGAGCCATCCCATCAGACCCGATAGCACCGGCAGCGCGATGGCCAGGGGGATCACGGCGAAGACGAAGCCGCCGGGGTTTCGTACGAAGACCGCGAGGCAGATGCCGACGCCCACCAGCGCAAGGGAGATCGAGCGCAGGATGTCGCCCACGATCGCACCAACCACCGCGGTCGCGACGGGCAGATCGCCGCTGTAGCGCAGGCCGAGGCCCGCTTCCTCGACCTGTGGCCTGACCTCGCGATCGAGGTACGCCGCGATGTCGTGGGACTTCTCGTAGTTGGCGCTCTTCACGAAGCCCCGGACGCGCGCGGCAGTTCCATCCCGGAACAGGACCTGATCGACATCCGTGCGCTGCTGCACCCGCGCGACGAGATGGGCCAGATCGGCGATCTCTTCTTCGGGTAGTTCCTCGACTCGGACGTCGCCGTGCACATTGTCGGCGGCGATCTGGTAGGCGATGTGGTGCGACAGCGCGCCGCCAACGTGGGGAGCGCCTTCCAACAGCTGCTCCACGCGGTCGGCCAGCATGAGACCCTCCGCGCGATGGAAGTACAGGGTCGGAGCGCCATCGATCACGACATCGAAGCGATAGCTTCCCCAGAACTCGTCGTTCCAGGCGCGCTCGGCTTCGACCAACGGGGATTCGGGGTCGAAGTTCTCGACCCACGAGTCGTCGACGGTGAGATGTCGCCAACCGGGTACCGCCATCAGCAGGAGCACGAGGGGCACTGCAGCACCAGGCCGGGGATGTCGAAGCGGCCAGGGCTCGCGCGCTTCCGCGCTGCGGGCCGCTGTCCGGGGAAGGAACCAGCCCTCTGGCGAGCGCAGGATCATCGCGGGAACGAACGTGAAGGTGAGCCCCATCGCGAGCAGGACGCCGAACGCCGCATAGAGACCCAGGGCGCGAAGTGGCGCAATGTCGGCGAGGGCGAAGCTCGCGAAACCGAAAGCCGTCGTGAGCGAAGTGATGACGATGGGTCGACCCACTTCGCCCAGCGCGCGACCGAGCGCACCGGCTACAGGAGCCTCGGGTTCGCGCACTCGATGGGACGAAAAGCGCTCGAGCAGATGCACCTCGTCGGTGATCGCCACCGTCATCAACAACACGGGAAGAATCGTCGTCGCCAGGGTGATCGACGTTCCCAACCACCCCATCAGACCGAGGGTCGAAACGAGCACCACGACGACCGCCGCCATCGGAACCAACACGCCGCCGATGCAACGCGTGCAGAACCACAGCAGGCCGGCTATCACGATCACCATGACGGGAACGAGCCGTGCGAGATCGCCGAAGACCCGCCTTCCCAGCAGCACCTCGGCCGTGACGGGACCGGTGAGCTTCAGGTCGAAGCGGTCCCCGTGCATCCGGGTGACCTCTTCGAGGCGGGAAACCAGATCGGCTCGATCGGCGTCGTGGGAAACGGGGACGTAGAAGGCGGCCGCCGTCCCTTCCGGCGAAAGAAACAACCCATGCGCGAGCGGCGACGCCTCGAGCCGTGCGTCCCAGGCTGCCCGTTCCTCGTCACTCGTGGGGAGCTCATCCAGGAAGTCGCGGCTCTGGATGATGTGGATCTCGGGCCGCGGATCGATCAACGTCGCGAGCGAACGCACTCGGCGACCAAAGACGCCTTCGACAGCTGCCAGGGTCTCGTGAAACGATCGAATGAACTCGAGGCCTTCGTTCGAAGAAAGCAGTGGCCCCGAGCTGCGAGCGGTCGCGAGAACCATGACCTGCTCGGGTTCGAAGTACGCGCGTCGATCGTCGAGCGTCGCGCGAACCGCCGGATCGTTCGCGGGGTAGATGCTGTTGCCGTCGGTGCGAATTTCGAGGCGCGCGAACCCCAACCCGAGCAGCAGCGTGAAGACGAGCGTGCGCAGGAGCCACGTGCGTGGCTGCGCGATCGCGTGCGCAACCACGCGTTCGACGAACAAGGGCTGCTCCGTGCTAGCTGGCCTGGGTTCGGCGCGGCAGCCGTAGGAACAAGAGCGTCGCCACCGTCAACACGGCGATCAGGAGCGCCAGATTCCTGGCCGACATCGAGGGAACGCCCAGCATATTGGGCCCGAAGGTTCCGTTCGCACCCTGGAACGTGATGCTCAAGCCCGTCATGCTGAACAGGGCCGGTCCCGACACCTCTTCGAATCGCAGTTGATACGCGACCGGAAGACCGCCGAGGGTCATGGTTCCCGCCGCCGGCGTCACCACCGTGGGCGTCACCGTGAGTGTCCCCTGACTCTGCGGACCGTCTTCGGTGACGAACACGTCGAAGTCGGAGGAAGGCTGGGCACCGTAGGTCACGGTGATGGGTGCGGTGCTCACGAGGGAAAGCTCGACGAGCTGGATATCGACGGGTTCCGGTACGCCGACACCCCCGCCGAAGGTCGCGTTGCTCAGTCTCTCCACGCAGGTGTCGGTGTCCGAGAGATCGACGGGAACCAGGATCTGACCCACTGCGTGGACATCACCCGGTGCGACCGGCGTGCCGTGCGTATCCACCCAGACGAGTTCCGTCGGCGGCGGGGTCGCGCAACCGCAATTGCCCAACTCGGGTGGCGTCAACGGAAGACCGCCAACCGGAATCACGACCGGGCCGAAGGGATCCGAAGGTGTCCCACTCTTGGTCCCGAAGAAGCCAGCGGGTAATGCGGGAATCTCAATGGTCGACGACCCCGGATCCGTCACCCAGCAATCGGGCTCACCATTCAACTGGGCGGAAGCAGAAGTCGCAAAGGCAATGACGGCCACGGCGACGAAGATCGAACACGAACGCAGGACGGTGAACATGGTGCCCTCCCTGTCTGATCGGCCCGGACGGCACGCCCGGACCCACTCGCGCAACTGCGGCCATCATATACGCGTTCGCGACGGCACCCCAAGCAAGAGTTCGCGCCGTTCGCATCGAACCGGGCTGACCCGAAGTCGCATCGAAATCGCCCCAATACCGCTACGCAGATGGCTCGGTCGACTAGGCAGAACCAACGCTACGGCTCTTCTGCGCCAACGCCTCGCAGCACCACGTCGACCAGGCGGTCGAGGAACGACGGGGCCTTTCGCATCATCTCGGCCCGCAGACGACGCGGCGTCGTCATCACGTGGTTATTCACCGCGCCGACCACGAGATCCATCAACAAGCCGGCGTCGAGGGATCTCGGCGCTTCGCCTCTACGAATGGCGCGCCGTGCGATGGCCCGGGCCTCGAGCACGGTTTCCTGCATGTAGGGCGTCGTCACCTTCCTCACTTCGGGATGACGCGCGGCATCGATCCCGAACCAGTATTCGAGATTGGCGAGCTTGCCCGTGCGGTTGCTGAAGATCATCTCGGCCAGCTCTCGCAGATCAGCGCGAAGCGTTCCGCTGTCGATCGTGTCGACGGGAAGCCAACGCGCCTCGAGGGCGTTCTTGAGCAACGCTTCGCGGCTGTCCCAGCGCCGGTAGAGGGAGGACTTGCCGACCCCCGACTCGCGAGCGACGGCCTCGAAGGTGAGCGCGGCCCAGCCTCCCTCCGCGTAGAGCGACATGGCGGCATCGAAGACGCGGTCTTCGAGCCCGGGGTCGCGCGGGCGCCCACGCGTGGGTGGGTTCGATGGAGAGGCGCTCATGGGCGGGTTGTCCTGTTTCCTCGGATGGTCTATAAATTGGGACGGTACCCGTCCGTTAATAAAGATTCAACAAGAAGATCTCAATGAACACACTTGGCTCCGAAGAGCGCGAGGCGCTCAAAGAATCCGTCCGTCGCCTGATGTCCGACGCCAGTGACGAGGCCGCGGTGCGAAGCATCATGGAAACCGAGAGCGGCTACGACCCCGCCGTCTGGAAGACGCTCGGCGAGATGGGGGTGATCGGAACAGTCATCGCCGAAGAACACGGTGGCTCGGGCTTCGGCCCACTCGAACTCGAAGCCATCATGGAAGAAGCGGGTGCCGCTCTCCTGTGCTCTCCGCTCCTCGCGAGTGGTGTCGTCGCTGCGGGGCTCCTGCAGGAGCTCGGCGATGAGGCCCTGAACAAGAGGCTGCTTCCGCGCATCGCAAGCGGCGACTGCATCGCCAGCGTCGTACTCACAGGCGAATCCGGCTGTTGGACGCAGGAGGGCATCGGCATTTCCGCGAAGCAGGAAGGCGATGGCTGGCAGTTGAGCGGTCGCGGCAACTACGTGCTGCACGGTCAGAATGCCGAGGTGTTGATCGCGATCGCGAAGACCGACGACGGTCTCGCGGCTTTCGAGGTGGATCCATCATCCACGGCCGTCACCGTCGAACCGCTCCCCACCTTCGACCACACCCTGCGGCTCGCTTGCGTCGACCTCGACGACGCCGCGGCCTCGCGAATCGAAGCGCAGCGCCCCGTGTCGGAAGCCGTGAAGCGAACCCTCGATCTGGCGCTGGTCGCCCTGGCGGGTCAGCAGGTCGGCGGAACGCAGAAGGTCCTCGACTTCACCGTCGAGTACGCCAAGGCGCGCGTTCAGTTCGGCCGCAACATCGGAAGTTTCCAGGCCATCAAACACATGGCGGCCGATCTCTTGCTCGAAACCGAATCGGCGATCTCGGCAGCACGCTTCGCTGCTTCGTGCCTGGCCGAGGAATCCGACCAGATCGACGAGGCCGTGAGCCTGGCGGCGTTCGCCTGTGCGGACGCCTACGTGAAGGCCGCAGCCGACAGCATCCAGATGCACGGCGGCATCGCCTTCACCTGGGAACACCAGGCCCACCTCTACTTGAGGGCCGCGCGCTCGAGCGCGCAGCTATTCGGGGGCTCGAACCAACACCGCGAGAACTACCTCAAGGCATTGGGAGGCTGAGAAAGATGACCACTTCAGTGAACGACGAGACGCTGCGCGAGGAAGTTCGACAGTGGTTGTCCGAGAACTGGACACCCGAGATCGCGGAAGAGCTTCGCAACGAAGCCCCCACCCACTACACCGCCTCGCCGGCGCAGCAGCGTTGGCTCACCAAGGTGGTCGATGCACGCTGGGCCGCACCGCGTTGGCCCGAAGAGTGGTTCGGTCGGGCGCTCTCGAACGATCAGGCCAAGATCATCGAGCGTGAATTCGCCCGCGTGAAAGCACCCGGAACGGGCCAGGATCGCATCAACCTCTGGGCCAACACCCTGCTCGCCCAGGGACAGCCCGGTTTGAAGGAGAAGTTGATCGAGGGCCTGCTGAAGAGCAGCGTCAACATGTGCCTGCTCTACAGCGAGCCCGGCGCCGGCTCCGACCTCGCCGGCATCCGCACCCGCGCGGACAAGCAGGGCGATGAGTACATCGTGAACGGTCAGAAGGTGTGGACCTCGGGTGCAACCACCGCGGACTACGGCATGCTGATCGCCCGCACCGATTGGGACGTGCCCAAGCACGACGGCATCAGCTTCTTCTTCTGCCCGATGAAGCAAGAAGGCGTCGAAGTGAGGCCCCTGCGGCAGATCACCGACGAGAGCCACTTCAACGAAGTCTTCCTGACGAACGCCGTCGTCCCGGCCGAAAACATGCTCGGCAAGCCAGGCGCCGGTTGGAAGGTCTTGAACACGGCTCTCGCCTACGAGCGATCCGTGATGGGCGAAGCCGCAAGAGGATCGCGCCACGGCTCGACTGGCGGCGCAGAAGCGCAACCGCTCATCGCGCTCGCCCGCGATGCGGGCCGCCTCGACGATCCGCACCTTCGCCAGCAGCTCGCGCAGACGATCTCCTACCGGCGCCTGAACTCGCTCAACACTGCGCGCGCCAAGGCGGATCTCGCCCAGGGCACTTCGTCGTCGATCATGAGCCTCGGCAAGCTCGCGATGTCTCGCATCCTGCACGAAGAGGCGCGGCTGCGCACCGAGATCCTCGGTGCCGAGAGCCTGCTCGAAGGCCAGGAGTACCCGGCTGCAGAAGACGCGAACTTCTTGAGCCTGAACGCCTATTTCACATCGATCGGCGGTGGCACCGACCAGATCCAGCGCAACATCATCGGCGAGCGCGTGCTGGGTCTCCCCAAGGAGCCCGAGGTCGACAAGACGATCGCGTTCAAGGATGTGAAGACCGGAGTGGGGTCGACCTAGACGCGAGCGCGGGCGGCGCGAAATGTGAGTGGTTCGGGGACGACGTCGTCGTTTACCGTCGCGCGCCATGCGTTCGATTTCGATCACGATTCTCGCCCTGGTCCTCACCTTGGGTTGCGCGAAGCAGGCACCGCCGCTCTCCGCGCAACCACAAGCCCTCGGCGACCCGCCGGATTTCTACGCGTGGACCGAAGCCGTTCCGGCATCGCCGGGGCGACTGCTTCAGCAAGCTCCTCTCGAAGCCCGTTTGCAGCTCGCCGAGAGCGCGCGTGCGGTCCGCTTCCTCTACACCTCGGAGGGTTTCGATGGTCGCTCCGTGGTGGTGTCAGCGGCGGCCTTCCTTCCACCCGGTGAAGCACCGGAGGGCGGCTGGCCCGTCATCGCGTGGTCGCACGGGACGGTGGGCATCGCCGATCGCTGCGCGCCATCGTGGCAGGGGCGATCTCCGCGCGACGTCACCTATCTGAATCACTGGCTTTCGGAAGGCTACGCAATCGTCGCCACCGACTACGAAGGGCTCGGAACCCCGGGCCCCCATCCGTACCTGCACTGCAAGGCTGCTGCGTTGAGCAATATCGATGCAGTGACGGCCGCCCAATCGCTCGGCTGGAGCCTCTCGCGCAAGTGGCTCGTCACCGGACAATCGCAGGGCGGCCACGGCGCGCTCTGCACGGCCGAGTACGCCACCGGTCGCACGCCACTCGAGTTCGTCGGCACGCTGGCGACGGCACCCGGCATCTTCTTCGCGCGCTCGTACTCTGGCGACCACAACATGGCCGACCAACCCATGCGCTACCTCGGTGTCGTGCTGCTGAACACGAGGGGCATGGAGACCTTCACTCCGGAGTTCAGCGCAGAGCGCGCGCTCACGGACGAAGCACTCGCCCTCATGCCGCGTGTCGACGAGGCCTGCGTGATGGAGCTGCTGCGCGAAGGAGCAGCACTCAACCTGCGAACCGACACGACCTTCCGCACGGTGCCGTTCTCCGAAACACCGGGCGTCGCCGAAGCCGTGGTGCAGATGGAAGTCTCGTCCGGTCCCCTCGATCGCCCCGTGCTGATCGGGCAGGGGACGGAAGACACGATGACACCGTTTCCCCTTGCGAAGGACTATGTGCGGTCACTCTGCGAGGCCGGGACGGACGTCAGCTTCCTCGTCTACCCGGGCGAAGAGCACAGTGGTCCGATGAACGTGGGCAAGGCCGACTTCTCGGGCTGGATCGCCGCGCGATTCGCCGGCGAGAGCGCGACGAACAACTGCGGCGAGATTCGCTGAGCTAACCCTCGCGACGCGTCGGTTCTGCGGCGGGCCGGTCTGCTTCGAGTGTGCGCAGGCGATCCGCCACGCGTTCGCGGTGCTCGGTCGTCAACACCGCCAGCAGGCAGGTGCCCGCGCCGTACTGCACCTGGCGCTCGAGTTCGGGTACGTCGACCCCACCGGCCACCCAGAACCAGAGTGCTCCGCGAAAGGTGATGTGGAGCGTGCGGCTGAGCAGATCCAGATCGCGCCCCGTCTCGATCATCCCCACGTTCTCCGCATCGCGAAGCGCGAGTCGCCACAGTTCGGTGGCCAGAGCGAGGAGGCGAGCATCATCAACGCCCTCGATGCTCGGAAGGGCTTGCAGGATGGGGCGATAGAGTTCCGGATCGGCCGTGTAGGCCCGGCTGCCGCGCAGCGCGAGATCGAAGATGCGGTCGATCGGGTCGACTGCCTCGTCGACGGGAATCAGCCGTTCGCGCTGCGCATCGAGCCGCGCCTCCAGCAGACCCGCGATCACGCCCCCTTTGCTCGTGAAGAGATTGAAGGGGGTGACGAAGGCCACCTCCGCCTTCTTCGCGAGCTCGCGCATCGAGAAGCCGACGCCCTCGTGTTCGCGAATCAGTGCTTCGGCGGCCTCGAGGATCAGTTGGCGTCTCTTCTGTTTCCCTGCTTCGCGAAGCGACATCGATTCAACTCGCGAGGGGAAGCACCGATTCCAGGAACTCTACGGGTCGCACCGATTCGCCGCGCGGTACGTGTCCCGCCACGATCAGATCGGGTCGGACCAGGGTCGCCTCCTCCCCTTCGTACGGCGTGCCCTCGAGCCGAGAAGCCTCGAAGCGCTCGATCGCAAGCGGGAAGCCGCGGCCCTGGATCTTGCTTGCCGCATCGGTCCACGCCGCATCGTCTGCGCCTTCGCCCAGGACGAGGACATAGTCTGTGCCGTACACGTCGAGGATCGAGCGTTCTTCGTTGGAGTCGAGCCAGAGGTGGGGAGCGCGCCTCCCCGATCGCACGATGGGCACGTAGTCCTGCCCCTCGTCTTCGACCTGCGGCGGATCGGCCGGGTCCTTCTGGCAGAGATCCGATGCGATCTCGTAGCCGAAGATCGTTCCTTCGTAGTGGGTGTACTGCTTGACGTCGTTGAGGGCCTTGTAGAGATCCCCGCCGCCGACGTAGGCCGAGAAGACACCGATGATGTAGTCGGTGTTCTCGAGTGCCGCCTTCGTGCGCCGCAGGGACTGCGGCTTCCATTCGCTCTCGTAGGTTTCGAGGATCGAAGCCGGAGCGACGCCCCGAACGACGTAGGCGAGCTTCCACGCGAGATTGCGAACGCCCGCGAACGCGCAGTTCATTCCCATGCCGCCGGTTGGTGTGAAGACCTGCGCTGCGTCTCCCGCGAGGAAGATCCGCCCCTTGCTGAAGTGGTTGGACGCGCGCGCACCCACCTGCCAGATCGTCTTGCTGAAGATCTCGATCGGGAACTCGTCGCCCGCGCCGATCGCCGACCACAACCACTTCCTGCACCACTCGTCACTGATGTCGGCGTCGGGGTCGAGACCACCAATCTGGATGCGATAGCGCTGCTTGCCGTCCAACGGCTGGAACGTCCCCGCTCCCATCGGGTGCGCGACGAAGAGCAACGCCCCCTTGCGATCGAGGTCATCGACCCAGGGTGAGAGATCGGCGTGGAAGAGCACGTCGCGGAAGTACATGTCGCGCGCCTCACCTTCGAGCACCGCACCGATGGCCTTGCGAACGAAGCTCTTCACGCCGTCGGCGCCGATCACGTAGGAAGCGAGGATTTCTTCCTCTTCGCCCGTGTCGACGTTGCGAATGCGGGCGCGGCAGCCACTCTCGTCCTGGTCGAGCTCGATGATCTCGCGGCTGAGTTGGACCTCGACGTGATCACTGGCCTTGGCGCGCTCGTAGAGGATGGGTTCGAGCAGGTCCTGGCAGGTCATCACCGGAACCTGCGGCGTGATCGGGCGGGGCACCGAGTGGAACTCGGGGCTCGGGATCCGCGCGATCTGTTTGCCGGCGATCGACTCGGCGCAGGTGATCACCTCGGTCCAATCCGGGCCGATGCCCGTGGCTTCGACGGCGTCGGCGATACCGAACTGACGGAAGAGCTCGAGGGTGCACGAGTCCATCAAGCGGGCGCGCGGGTGGTCGTCGAAGTCGGGCTTGCGATCGACCACGAGCGTGGAGACGCCCTGCTGGTCGAGGAGGATCGCGGCGGCGAGGCCGATCGGGCCGGCGCCGACGATCAGGACGGAGGTTTCGTGGGTGGCCATGGGGTTCTCCCTTCTATCTGCCGCTCTATCTACCTTTCTATCTACCTGTCAGATCTACGGATTTTCCGGTTTGCGCCAAAAACATATCACGATATGTTTTTGGCGCAACCCACGATCACGCAATGGCGCGAGGGGTCCAGCAAGCCCCAATCGCCCCCCGGAGTCCCCCGATGCCCGAGCACGACTATGTCGAGGTGCGCGACGAGCCCTTCCACCGACACAGCTTCGAAAACGCCTACGCGCGGGTCTACGACGTGTTGATCCCGTCGGGCGAAGCGACCCTCTTCCACCGCCACACCGAAGACACCTTCTACGCGATCGTCTGCGAAGCGCGTCTGCGGGATCAGACCTTCGGTGAAGAACCGGGAGGGGATGGCACGATCCCCGCCGGCATTTCGATCTGCCGTCCGCACCGCAGTGAACCGCTCATCCACCGGGTGACGAACCTCGGGAGCGAGGGCGCGCGGATGATCGGCGCCGAGATCAAGACGTCGCCACCCGTCACCGCGCGCGAATCACTCGATGCACCCGGTCACGCGCTGCGATGGGAAGCCGAGCGGTTGCGCGCCTACGACTTCGCACTGGAGGCGGAGTCCGAGACAGGAAAGTTCGAGTACCCGTTCGCCGGGCTCACCGTCGCGCTGAGCCGCGCGTCCTTGCTGGTTCGCGAACCCGGCGGAAGCGAGCGCATCGTCTCCATCGCACCCGGTGACGTCATCTGGCGCGAGGAACCCGCGGCCCTCTCGATTCGAAACGTCGGCACCACCACGTATCAGGCCGTCGTGGCCGAGTGGCGCTGACTCCATGGACTCGAACCGGGGCACCCTTGCGCTCGCTGCACCCGCCGTACCCATGTACGCGCTCATCATGCCACTCGCAGTGTTCATTCCTTCGTACTACGCGAGGGAGATGGGCCTGGGCATGGCCACCGTTGGAATGATGCTCGCGGGCGCGCGCGTCTTCGATGTCGTCACCGACCCGCTCGCCGGGGTATTGATGGATCGCTTCCAGGAGCGCGTTTCGCGGGCCGGTTGGGTGGCGATCGGTGGGATCCCGGTCGCCATCGCGACTAGCCTGCTGTTCTTCGCCACCCCTCCCGGTGACCCCGTCGCGTTCATGGCCACGTTGCTCCTGCTCTACGTCGGCTGGTCCTTCATGAGTGTGGGCTTGTTCAGCTGGGCGGGTGAAACCTCCACCGAGTACGACGGCCGGGCTCGCGTGATGGGCATCGTCCAGCTCGCGAGCAGTGTCGGGACGGTCGCGGCACTGATGGTTCCAGCGGCCGTTGAACTACTCGGTTCCGAAGCGCAGCACGTCGCACGCGACCGCGTCCAGGCGCTCGGCGTCTTGATCCTGGTGCTCCTCCCTCCGAGTCTCGCACTCGCCCTGTTCCGCGGGCCGAAGAGCATCCAGCGCCGTCCTTCGCCGACGAGCGTTTCCCTGTTCCGCATCGTCGCCGAGGCCATGCGGCAGCCGGCGATGCGGCGGCTACTCGCTGCGGATCTCGCGGCCGGCCTCAACCTGGGGATCGCGACGTCGGTTTCGGTCTTCTTCATCGAAATCGTATTGGGTCACCCGGGTCGAGCCGGTGTGATCCAGTTGCTCACGATCGGTGCCGGCATGCTCGCCGTGCCGGTGTGGGTGCGGATCGCTCGCGATCTCGAAAAGCACAACGCGTTCGCAATCACCGCGGTGTTCACGCTGCTGGGTGGTCTGTTCGCGCTCTGGGTACCGGCGGGTGAGTTCGGTCTCTACGTCGCCGGCGGTTGCTTGCTTGGGCTTGCGACGAGTGGTGCCCAGTTCCTGCCGCGTTCCATCATGGCGGATCTCGTCGATGCAGATCGGCTCGAGTCGGGTGAAGAGCGAACCGGCATCTACTTCGCGCTACTCACGACCACGCTGAAGCTCGGGCTCGCGGGTGGGATTGCGTTCGCGTTCCTCGCCGCCGACTGGGCTGGCTTCGATCCGGTGGCCGCGCGTGAGGATGCGAGCGCCCACTTCTCCATCCGCGCCATCACCGGGTTCTCTTCGGTTGCGCTGGGTGCCGCGATGATCGCCCTCATGTGGAAGTTCCCGTTCGGCCGCGCGGAACAACAGGCCGCCCAGGCACAGATCGATGGCCGCACGCACGCCGCGAGTCAGAAATGAAATCGCGTGTCTAGTTCATCCGCGGAAGTACGGCTTCGCCGACCGTCGAGAAGACGTCGGGCAGATGCACTCCGCCACGAATCGGCAGCATGAAGACGATCCGGTCGTAGCCCAACGCGGCGATGGCGCGCAGCTTCCCCACGACCGCGTCCGGACGTCCCACGACGGCATTGTCGCGGATGAAGGCGGGGTCGAGGGCTTCGGTCTGCGGTCCGAAGTCTCCATGGCGCGTCATGTCGTAGACCTCGGCGACCCTGCGCACGGTCTTTCCGTCTTGTTCGCTCAAGGGCAGGTCGGGGCTCTTCTGGAAGGCCAGGATGTGCGCGTGCATCGCCACTTCGGGTCCAGCCAGGTAGCAGGCCAGTTCCTCGTCTTCGAGAGCCACGACAGAGACGTAGGCCGAGAGACCGGGGGGCTCGCGATCCGGCGGCACCTGTGATCGAACCTGTTCGGCCGCCCAGGCAAGACGCTCGAGGTTGGCGCCCACCGAAACACTCACCCGATCGCCAAGGCGCGCGCCGATTCCGAGCACGCGCCTTCCCGTGCCCGCCACTTCGAGGGTCGCGGGTGGCAGGCGCTCGTCGAGCCAACCCAGGCGGCTTTCGTCGGGGCGGTGGCCGGTCGTGACAGAGAGCGGGTCGGACGCATCGTCACCGACCGAGTCGAGATCGACTCCCTCTCCCGCGAGATAGCGGCGGATGTCACGGACAGCGCGTTCGAAATCCGACAGACGCGCGGGGCCGGCACCGAGGTAGGCGAGCGAAGAGTTTCCGCGCCCGATCCCGAGAACGGCGCGCCCACCACTCGCCGCCTGTAGAGAAGCGATCGCTGCGGCAGTCACAGCCGGATTGCGGGTGACCGTGTTCGAGACGCCAATGCCGAGTCCCAGCCGACTCGTCTTCGTACTCGCGAGCGCAAGCGTGACGTAGGGATCGGAGAGCAGGCTCTGCGAATCGAAGACCATGACGCCGTGCCAACCCATCGCCTCGAGGTTCGCGGCCTGGTCGGCGGCTTCATTGGCGGGATGCAGGCCCCATTGGATCCAGGCCTGGGTCATGGCGCGTGCCACGACGTCATCTTCTCGCTGAGCCTCTCTCGCAGTACTCGGGCGACGGCTTCCGCGACGACTTCGGGAGCCGCCTGGGCGTTCAGGTGTTCGATCGCCGCCTCGAGGCCGAGTTCTACCTCGTCGTTGGGGCCCGGAAGCGAAAGCAGGAGTGCCGTACCCGCCTGGGCCACACCGATGCGCACACCGTCTTTTGCATGACGCCCGTGCCCCTTCTCGAAACGGCAGAGGTACGGCGTCGACGCCTGCGGATCGACGCCCAGCATGGCTTCGATCGTGCAGTCCTTCGTCTCGGCACCCACTCCGCCCGTCGTGACGACGAGCCCATAACCCTCGTCGTGAGCAGCGTTGCTGAGCGCACCCTGGATCGTATCGAGCACATCCGGCAGTGGAGGCCGCTCGTCGACGACATAACCCTCACGCTCGAGGCGCGCGCGAATCAGCGGTGTGTTCGTGTCGACGATCTGACCCGCGACGACTTCGTTGCCGGTCGGAAAGACCACGGCGCGCTTGCGGATCTTCGCGTCGATCTCGCGCAGCATCTCGGCCGAACGATCGAGAGCAGCCCGGCCTTCCACCTCGTCGAACGCCAGCCAGCCGAACATGCCTTCCGCACACAGATCAGTTTTCTCGCTGACCGTGACACCGTGGAGCTTCCCGATGGCCTGCAGCATCGCGTCGCGCTTGCCGACGAGTTGGTAGGCGTCGATCGAGCGGCGCAGGACGTCGAGCGCAAGAAGATCGTCACGGGCGTCGATCACGAGGACTTCGTCGTGCGGGAGGCCGAGGACGTCGGCGACCACCTTGGCAAGTTCGGTCAGGTTGGCGCCGTCGAGCCCGATTCTCTCGATGCGGATCTCGGTCTTCTCGAGGGTGTTCCAGCCTTCCTCTGTATTCACGAGAGCATCTCCACCACGCGCAGGCGCATGTCGAGAAGCGGTGCGTCGACGATCGATCGACCGATGCAGAGTGCATCCGCACCGAGGCGCACCAGCAGGTCGAGGTCGCCGTGTTGCACGCCGCCGGCGAACGCCACCTTCATGCGCTCGCGTACACCGAGGCTCTCGAGTGCCTCGACGACCGGCTTGATGTCTGCCGGCACCCCGGTATCCACGAAGACCGTCGTCGCGCCGAGCTCGACGGCGAGTTTCGCCTCTTCGAAGAGAGAAGCCTCCTCGCCCATCAGCTGCACCACCTTCCCGTGATCTTCGAGGTGTGCGACCGCTTCGAGCGCTCCGCGCAGGCCGCCCAGCATGCGTACGTAGTTCTTGTCGAGGTAGACCATCGGGTGCTCCGCCATGCGCCCCGTGGCACCACCCACGGTTACGGCGTGGCGGACAGAAGCCTTGGTTTCGGGGTGTGCCTTCTTCCAGGCCCCGCCGACCACTCGCAAGCGGCCGCGCGCTTCTTCCACGAGCTGCCGCGTAGCGGTCGCGATGCCCGAGGGCTTCGCGAGCAGGCCGATCAAGGTCTCCTCGGCAAAGGTGATCTGCTTGGCATCGCCGCGAAGGCGAAGCAGGACGTCGCCCGCATCGATCGAATCACCGTCCTCGAACTTCGTTTCGACCTCGAGGCCAAGCCCTCTCCCGCGCTCGGCTGCCTCGGCTACACCCGCCAACACACCTGGCTCATCGGCTTCGATCTCCGCAACGACCTTCCGGCCCGCGAGCCCGCGGAAGATCTCGTCGCGGATGTCGGGAACACCGGGGATGCCATTCACGGAGTGACTCCTTCGAGGCCGCGCTGCTTCAACCACATGGGAAGCAACTCTTCGTCCACCCGCTGGCTCACCGCGGGAGCACGCGACTTCAAGAACTCCGCCATCGACGGACTGACCGTAAGGCGCCCGTAACTTCCGTCGAAGACGATCATCTTGTCGCTGGCAGCGCGGTGCTGCGCAGCTTCGAGAGCATCTTCGATCGTGTCCTCGACGTTCATGAGTTCGGCGAAGACGGGGTTCGAGGCGTCCTTGCGCCACATTTCGGCCTGTGCGTCACCCACGACGAACGTCGGCGAACGGGCAGCCATGGCGCCATAGGGAATGTTTGCTCCTACCCACGACTGATTGACCACGATCGCCTTGATCGCCGGGTTGTGCAGATAGTCACCCACCGAAGTTCCATCGGGCTCGGGATACCAACTTGCCGTGGCGGGCACATTGAGATCGAAGGAATCGCGACGGCCGGTCAGGAGCACGCCGAAGATCACGCCCCCTGCATGCAGGTAGTAGCCCCAGCGTCCACCGTCCCAGACGGCGATGCAGTCCTCCACCTCGCCGAAGAGGCGCTGCATCTTCCCGTAGCTTCGCAGGTGATCGACGGTGATCTTCTTGTCGATGCCGTAGAGATCGTTCGACGCCTGAACGTCGATCACACCCCGCGGAGACGTCCGCAACACGCTGCTGAACGCATAGCGCTGCTGGATGAAGTCCGAGTCGAAGATCGCGCGCGGGATGATGCTGCTGCTGCGATTGCCGAAGTTTGCGTGGTAGACCGAGCGCGTCTCGAGGCGCGCGTACGACATCACGAACGACTTCAGCGACTTGTAGAGCAGCCGGTTGAAGTACATCTCACGCGGATCGTCGTAATAGGCGTGCACGAAGTGCTTCGCGTCGTAGGCGCGCGCGACTCCGTATAGCGTGCCAATGCGCGTTTCGATTGCGACACCCTTGTCGAAGGGCAGCAGACCCTTCACCTGGCCCTCGAAGTAATCTCCGAGTTCGAAGTGGTGCTCGACTTCCTCGGCTTCCTGATAGCCGCGGTACATGGCGAGGCGCAGTCGGGGCTTGCAACCGGTGCGTTCAACGAGGATGTCGCGCGTGGTCTTGATCATCTCGACGTAGGGCTTGCCGCCCATGATCCCGAAACCGTGCTCGCTCGCGCAGACGTTTACGCTATCGCCGGGCTTGATCTTCGACATGTCGACCTCGGCGAGGCTCGCTTCGGCACGCCGACGCACCGACGAAACGTCGTCCGTGTCGTCGGTGTAGATCGGCTCGGGGAACTCGGGAAAGAGCTCTTCGACCCCGAGCGAGACGAAGCCGGGGAGCGAGGCGACGCGGGGCTGCGGTTCCGGCGCGTACGCCGAGGGCATGAAGTCGGGAGGCTGGATCGCGCTTGCGCTCATGACGTGCTCCTTTCAGCGGGGGTGCTCTCGTTCTTGCGGAGGTTGAAGTAGTCGAGATCTTCCGCGAGCCACGAACCTTCTTCGCCGTCGATCTCACCGCCTTCGAGGTCACTCATGTTCAAGGTGAGGTCGTACCAGCGAAAGCCCTTGGGAGGTGTCACATCGCGCCCCGCCGCTTTCAGCAGGCGAAGCGTGGGAGCCACGCAGTAGATCTTGCAGCCACCGCGGATGCCGGTCATTGCAGAAACGTCTTCGAGGTTCTGCGCACCCTTGACGATGGCGGCGGCCGCCTGCATCGGAGTCGAAAGAGAACACGGGCACAGCGGTGACACCAGGGGCACACCTGCCTTCTCGATCAGCGCAACGGCTTGCGCCTGGGTCTCGGCGTCGAGCTCTGCCCCGATGGGCAGTTCGAGCGGTACGACGCGCTTCGTCATCCACATGACGTCTTCGGGGCATCGATCGACGCAATAACCACAACCGATGCAGCGATCGTCGTTGATGTAGGCCTTGCGTTCAGTCATCGTAATGGCGCCGCTCGGACACGCGATGTCGCACCAATTGCATCCGGTGCAGCCATCGAAATCGAGCTCGGCCTTGTAGTTCAACTGGGCCACGTCGTACTCCTTCTATTGAGCATTTCCGCTCTTGCCGGGCTTTGGGCGGAAGGCATCGAAGATGCGGGGAAGCGCTGCACCCACTTCCTCGACAGACTTTCCGAGGCGGAGCTGGTTCGAGAGGGCGAGGGAGGCCAGACCGTGGAGCGCCGACCAGCAGACATGGGCGATCAGGTCTGCGTCGCCTTCGAGTTCGCCCGCCTCGACCATGTCGTGGATCGGCCGGGCACAGGCCTTCCAGGCGCGCTCCTGCTTCGACTGGGTCTCATCCGAGACGTACTCTTGATCCAGCGCGAACATCACCCGGTAGGTCTCCGGGTTCTGCGAAGCGAAGCGGAGATAGAAATCGGCGACGAGTTCACCACGAGTAGCGATTTCGCGTTCGGCGAACTCGGTGAGCAGATCGAAACCCCGCCCGCGCACCGCGTCGAGGAGCTGCTCCTTGTTGCGGTAGTAGCTATAGGGCTTCGTGTAGCTGCAGCCGAGGCGGGTGGCGAGACGGCGGAGGGTGAGATTGGGAATCCCCTCCTGCTCGACCATCTCGAGGGCGGCCGCCGCGATGTCATCGCGATGGCGCTCGACTTCGGCTTCGCTGAATTGGGGGCGGGCCACGGCGCTCCTCCGTTTCAGCGATTATCACTGTTAAATTAACGGTGTCAATCC
The DNA here is from genome assembly GCA_028278345.1 of Myxococcota bacterium. GTDB lineage: Bacteria > Myxococcota_A > UBA9160 > UBA9160 > UBA4427 > DUBZ01. Next base: position 32,304 of record JANQEL010000062.1, on the reverse strand, counting down.
CTCGGATTCGAAGTGGCCTGTCCGAGCGCCGGGTGGCTCCTTTTCCCGCCTTTTCAGGCACTTGCCGCCCTCGGCGGTCACGACTGCTGGAGGAGTTTCTTTTCCCTTCGACGCTGCCCGATGCGCAGGTCGTAGAGCGCCTGGAGCAGTGGCGGTCGGTGGTCGGTCTTCGATGACGCGAGCCAGAGCCGACGCAGGTGGCGTCGCTCATCGGGATCGTCGTGATCCTCGAAGGCTTCGCGCGCGTGAAGAGTGACGAGATTGCTGATGAAGCTCATGTCGCCGGGCTGCTGTTCGAGATCGATACGAAACTCGTCGCTCATGCAGAGATCGTCGAAGCAGGCGAGAGCCTCGCGCTGGCGATCGCTGAGGGGCGGAACACCGTCGAAGCGTTGAGCGCTCTCGATGTACTCGCCAAGGTAGAAGCTGCTGACGGAATCACTCTGTCGGCTGAAGATCGGCATCGTGTAGTACGGTGGCGCGCCGTCGGCCTGATCCCCCCGCCAGTCGACGCAGAAGGGTTCGTAGAGACATTCGAGCAGCTCGGGCGCTCGCTCGAGCATGGCGTCATGGACCGCCACCGAACTCACGAAGTGGTTTCCGCCGCCGCTCTTCGACGTTCGCAGGCACAGCAGGGCCACGATGTCTGCGCCATCGGTGTGGAAGCCCAACTTCTCGTTCGTTTCGTAGTAGCGGACGTTGGCGTCAACGGTCCTCTTTCCGGTGTCGAGGAGATTACCGAGCAGGTCACCCTGGAGGTTCTGGGGCCACGGTTCTCCGACGTAGGTTCCCAATCCCCAGAAGATCGTGCTGGCGTCCTCCTTCGAGTAGTTGCGCACGGGGAGACCGCGGATCAGGAAGATCCCGAGACCGCGGCTGACCTCCGAGTCGACGCGGTCCATGAGTCTACCGAGCGTCGGAAGGGGGAAGTCATCCCGAGTCACGCGCGTACCCGAAAGCCCTCTGCTCCTGGAGTGTTCGAGGGCGGCGTCGAGTTCATCGACGTCACTGGCCGAAAGCTCGTAGATCCATTCCTTCGTCGCACTCCGGATATCCGCCGAGCTCCAGCAAGCGCGGGACTGTACGGGCGAGAGGTCTAGATGGGTCATGGCTGCTCTCCTCGCAGGGCTCGTCGGGGCTTCGACGAGGCCAGGGCCGCGGTCTATCCGCGGCTCAAGTCAGTATTGAAGAATCGATAGAGGGCACTGTTCTCTTCTTTCGCGGTCTGGCGCCAGCCATACACGACCGGCCGCTCCTTCTCGATCACCAACGTGTCCCACAGCAGCCAATCGAACAGGGCGATGAAGTTGGTCATGTTGCTCGCCGAATTCCTACTTTGGCTGTGATGTTGATGGTGTTGGTTGGGGAACACGAGAACGTGGCACAGCGCGTTCATGGCTCTACGGACCACGGCGTTCGGATGGTTGAGCAACGCCAGGTCATAACTCCGCCCCCAGTTCGTGTGGACGTGCATGCCCCATACGGCCTTCACGAGCGTTCCCCATAGGAAGGTTTCGATCAGGCCGAAGTACAGGCAGACCAGACCGAACCAGTAATTGGGCAGCGAGAGCCACCAGCCCCAATGCTCGACGTAGGTGTGCGTGACGCTCAGCTCGCCCCTTCCATCATTGCCACCAATCTGGTGGTGAGGGCGATGGGCGACGCGGTAGAAGGATTGGATCTTCTTCAGGATCGGATTCCGCGGTCGCTTCCCGTGCGCGAAGAGATGGGCCCGGCCGTGGAGATACTCGTCGACCAGCACGAACGCGGGGAGCAGGGCCCAGAAGTACTGCTGCTCGAGGGGACGGAGTGCGCCCGCGTACCCGGGCACCAGCATCATCAAGCTGAGGAAGATTGCCGTCATCAAGAGAGGGCGCTGGACCAGGGAGAGGAAGAACAGGCACAACGCGCCCATCTTCCAGTCCATCAGCGTCTTCTTCCCGTCTCGCCCGCGCCCCCAGATCCATTCGTACGCGAGCAGCGCAATGAGGCAGAACAGGGCGATCCGGCCGAGCTGGTCGGTGGCTGCGCGAACCTCAGGGCTGAAGAGCCAGTCGAGTCCCATGAGCGGTGTGTCCTCCGGTCGATCTCGGAGGAGACGTGTAAGTGGGACCTGGATATAATTCCAATTGATTATGTAAATTGGAGAAATCAGCTTTATGAATATCTACCGAATCGCGAACATGCGGGAGCACCGATGACGGCCAATCTGCGGAACGTCGACTTGAACCTGCTCACCGTGTTCGACGCAGTGATGCGTGACGGCAACCTCTCGCTGGCCGCACGAACGCTGGGGATGTCGCAACCGGCTGTCAGCAACGCCGTGGCGCGCTTGCGCGACACCTTCGATGACCCGCTCTTCGTTCGCGGGCGCTACGGCATGACACCAACGCCCCGTGCGACGGAACTGTGTGGGCCGATCCGGGAAGCCCTGGGCATTCTGCAGGAGACCTTCGATTCCACGGCCGCCTTCGACCCCGCCCGCTCCGACCGCACCTTTCATCTCGCAATGGGCGACTACGGCGAACTGGTGCTGCTCCCCACGCTGCTTCGGCGGATCCGCGAAAGCGGAGACAGTCTGAGTATCCACACCCATCCTGATACCGAGGCGGACACCGTCGAGCGCCTCGAACGCTCGGCACTCGACTTCGCCTTCGGTTATCGCCCCCCCGACAACGAACGATTGGAAAGCTGCCCACTTGGCAAAGAGGAGATCGTGGTCATCGCGCGCAAGGATCATCCTCGCATCGGCAAACACCTCACGAAGAAGGCCTATCTGGAAGCCAGGCACATCGTGCTCGCACAACCGGATTCGAATCGTACAGTGCTCGAGTCACTCTGGAGTCAGCACGACTCGATCCCGCGCAAGGTTTCGGCGCGGGTCCGCCAGTACGCAGCCATGCCCGGTCTCGTCGCGCAGAGCGACTGCATGGCCACGCTTCCCCGGCGCATGGCGGAGTTCGCGGCCCACAACACATCGATCGAGATTCACCGACTTCCGATCACGTCCGGGCGGGTCTCCTCCTTCATGATCTGGCACCGGTCGCGCGAGCGAGACAAGGGACACGCGTGGCTCAAGGACGTGATCCTCAGCCTCGGCGCGAACACGTGAAGGAGGCAGGAGTCGGCCCCTCATGCGCGGACTGGAACGCCCCCGGGTACTACCGCTTCTTACGCCAGCGACAGTAGTATTCCTCCATGCTGCATCCGGAAACCCACGCAAGGACCAGCCCCGACCATCCCGCCGTCGTGATGTGCGACTCCGGCGAGGTCGTGAGCTACGCACAACTCGACAAGCGAAGCCGGCGTTTCGCGGCACTCCTTCACGCTGAAGGGCTTCGCCCGGGCGACGGGGTTGCGCTCTTTCTCGAGAACCATCCGCGCTACTTCGAAGTGTGCTGGGGGGCGTTGCGGTCGGGGCTATATCTCACCACGGTGAACCGCTACCTCGCCGCCGACGAGGCCGGCTACATCGTCAACGACTGCGGCGCGAAGGTCCTCGTGACCTCGGCCTCCCTCGCTGAAGTCGCGGGTGAGGTCGCGAATCAGGCGCCGGGTTGCACGCGCCGGCTGATGATCGGCGGGACCATCGACGGCTTCGAATCCTACGAGTCGGCGATCGAAGGACACGAAGCCGCGCCGTTTCCCGCTGGCCCCTTCGGCGAGACCATGCTCTACAGCTCGGGTACCACCGGTCATCCCAAGGGCATACGACGTCCGATTGCGGATCAGCCTTCGTCCGACGGATACGCCCTGGGCGGCGCAATCGGAAAACTATTCAACGTCGACGAAGGCAGCGTCTATCTATCACCGGCCCCCCTGTATCACTCGGCACCCCTGGCCTTCACGCTCGGGGTCCAGGCGCTGGGCGGAACCGTTGCCGTGATGGAGCGCTTCGATGCGCGGGCCGCATTGCGTGCGATCGAAGAGCACGGGGTGACCCACAGCCAGTGGGTGCCCACGATGTTCTCGCGCATGTTGAAACTGCCTGCGGAAGACCGGACGGGCTTCGACCTGTCCAGTCACAAGGTGGCGGTCCACGCCGCGGCACCGTGCCCGAAGGCGGTGAAGCACGAAATGATCGATTGGTGGGGGCCGATCATCCACGAGTACTGGGGCGGAACCGAAACCGGCATCGCCACCTACATCGGTTCGGAAGACTGGCTCGCCCGCCCCGGTAGCGTAGGGCGCGCCCTCGCGAACCCGCTTCACGTCTGCGACGAAGATGGAAGAGAGCTCGGACCCAACGAAGCGGGGCTCATCTACGTCGAACTCACCAATACGAGCTTCGAGTATCACAACGCACCCGAGAAGACGAAGAACACTCGCCATCCAGAACACCCGAGCTGGGTCGAGATCGGAGACGTCGGATACCTCGACGAAGAGGGCTTTCTCTTCCTGACCGATCGGGCGACGTTCATGATCATCTCCGGCGGGGTCAACATCTATCCTCAGGAGATCGAGAACGAGTTGATCGTGCATCCGAAGGTCGCCGACGTAGCCGTAATCGGTGTGCCGAACGAGGACTTCGGTGAAGAGGTGAAGGCCATCGTCCAGCCGGCTGAGGGCGTTGCGCCCGACGATGCGCTCACTACGGAGCTTCTCGCCTACGCGGGTGAACGGCTCGCGAAGTACAAGTGCCCGAGGTCGATCAACTACGAGGCCGAACTGCCCAGGCTCCCGACGGGCAAGCTCTACAAGCGTCTCCTGAAGGATCGCTACTGGGGAGACTCGGGGTCGTCCCTCGTCGCCGATGGCCCCACCAGATCGGGCGACGAGTAGGAGTAGAAGCAGGTGAGCGAGCCCCAGGTCTACGTCGAGAAGAAGAACGGCGTCGCCACCGTGACGCTCAACGTGCCCGAACGCTTGAACGCACTGAACGTCGAACTGCTCGAGCGGCTTTGCGAGATCCTCGACGACTGCGCGTCCGACGGAGAGTCGCGAGCCCTCGTGCTCACCGGGGCGGGTCGCGGCTTCTGCGCCGGCGCTGACCTCTCGGGACTGCCACCCGAAATCGACTTCGACCAGGAACCCAACGTGATGGACACGCACTTCAACGAGCCTGTGAAGAAGCTCGTCGAACTGCCCATCCCGACGATCGCGGCCGTGAACGGCGTCGCTGCGGGCGGTGGCTATGGCGTTGCCCTCGCATGCGACCTCACGATCGCGGCACAGAGCGCGAGCTTCGTGCTCGTCTTCACCCCACAGCTCGGCATCATCCCCGACATGGGCGCGTCGTGGCATCCACCGAGACGCCTCGGCCGTGCCCGCGCGATGGCGGCCGCCTTCTTCGGAGAGAAGATGTCCGCGGAAGAAGCCGTAGCGGCGGGGTTGATCTGGCGGTGCGTCCCCGACGACGAACTGCAGGCCGAAGCCCAGCGGGTCGCTCGCGATCTCGCAGCCGGACCTACGCTTGCCTACGCCGCCGTACGCAAGGCCTTCGACCTCGCGAATCGCCAGACACTTCAGGAGCAGCTCTACATGGAAGCGCGCGTCCAACCCAAGCTGCTCGCGACCCACGACTTCAAAGAGGGCGTGCGCGCATTTCGTCAGAAACGGAAGCCCAAGTTCGAGGGAAGGTAGAAATGAAACTCGATTCGCTCGTAGGCAAGACCGTGCTCGTCACCGGTGCCGCCAGTGGCATCGGACTCGAGACCGCACTCGCCTTCGCGCGGCGTGGCGCCGACCTCGTCGTCTGCGACGTGGACGAATCCGGTCTCGCGGCCGCGGGAAAGCGGATCGAAGAACTCGGCTCGCGCGCCTTCACCCATCGCGTCGACGTCTCGAGCGAGGAGGAGATGCGCGCGTTCGCTGTCGAAGTGCACGGGCGCGTCGAAGCCGTCGACATCCTGATGAACAACGCGGGCGTGGCCATCGGCGGCCCCTTCCTTTCGACTTCACTCGAAGATTGGAACTGGATCCTCGGCATCAACACCATGGGCGTCGTACACGGCTGCCACCATTTCGTGCCCAGGATGGTCGAGCGCGGGCAGGGTGGGCACGTGATCAACGTTTCTTCAGCCGCGGGCTACAGCGCGACTTCGGCGCTGGCCGCCTATAACGCGACGAAGTTCTCGGTGCTCGGTCTCTCGGAGGCGCTCTGGGAAGAACTCCGGCCCCATGGCATCGGAGTGACGGCCGTGTGCCCCGGCCTGATCGACACCCCCATCACGCGGAACGCCCGACTCGTCGGCGACATGGACAAACCCGAAAGGCGCGAAGAGATGGTCTCGACCTACCAACGCCGGGCCTACACCCCCGACCGCGTGGCGAAGAACATCCTGAAGGCAGTCGAGAAGAACCGGCTGGTGGCACCGATCTCACCGGAAGCCTGGGCCCTCTACTACCTGAAGCGCTTTGCCCCCTGGCTGTTGCGGCGGATCAGCCTCGCGATGGCGAAGCGGGCGACGCAGTAGAGGCACGAGGACGTGCGTTCGCCAGAGGCGTCGCTCGTCTGAGCGTGTTACCGAAGGCATCGACACGGTCCCCTGAACGAGGCGCGCCTGCGCCTCTGGGAGACCGCTATGTCTTTGTTTCGGCTACGACTCACGCGTACGGCGGCCATTGGATGCTGCATCGCCACTACGGTCGCTTACGCAGACACGAGCCTGGACTGCGGCGAGCCGGCCACGCCGATCCACGAAATCCAGGACGCGGGTCGGACGAGTCCGTTGCTCGGCCATGACAACGTCGTTGTCGATGCCGTCGTCGTAGGGGCCTTCACGAGGTTTCCAGATGGACTCGGCGGATTCTTCCTTCAGGAAGAAGAAGACGAGCAGGACGGCGACCCTCGCACTTCCGAGGGGATCTTTGTCTTCGAGCGCGATCTCTCGGAGGGCATCGCTATCGGTGAACGGGTGCGCGTGCGCGGACGTGTGGCCGAGTTCTTCGGCATGACCGAGCTCGACCGGGTGAGCGAACTGGTGCGGTGTCCCGTGCGGGGGAAGACGCGGGCAGCGGAGATGCGCCTTCCCGTGAAAGACGTCGCTGAGTGGGAGCACGTGGAAGGCATGTGGGTTCGTATCGATCAACGGCTGGTCGCGACCGATCACTACGGTCTCGCGCGGTTTGGCGAGGTCGAACTCGCTGCGGGCGAGCGGGTCTGGCAGGCGACGCACATCGAGCGGCCCGGTAAGGCAGCCCGTGCGCTCGCGGCTGAAGACGCTCGACGGCGCGTATTGCTCGACGACGGAAGTGATTCCTACCGGCCGGAACCGACCCCATACCTGGATCGAGCAGACGGAAAGAGTCTGCGTCTCGGCGATCAGGTAGTTGGGCTCGAGGGTGTCGTCGAGTACGCGTTCGGTCGGTACCGCATCCACCCGACTCGATCGGTCGCGTTCACGGCCGGCCGGGAAGGTCGCCCTCAAGAACCACCCCGTGTGGTCGGCCGTGTGAAGATCGTCTCGTGGAACGTCGCCAACTACTTCAATGGAGACGGCCGTGGCGGCGGCTTTCCCACGCGCGGCGCGAGGAACCTCTTTGAATTCGAACGGCAGCAAGCCAAACTGGTGGCGACGCTGATACACCTGGACGCCGACGTCATTGCCCTGAGCGAGGTCGAAAACGACGGAGTGGGGTCCAATAGCGCGCTAGCTGTATTGGTCGACGAACTGAACCGCCAGACACCGGGTCCCCCCTACGTCGTCATTGACCACGGGCGCGCCCGTCTCGCTTCACACGCGATCTCTGTTGCACTTCTTTACCGCCCCGCTTCGATCGAGGCGGTTGGCCCCCCAGCGGTGCTCGACCGCGAAGCCGTCGAATCCTTCGACGACAGCCGCAATCGCCCGAGCCTCGCACAGACCTTCGAGCACCTCGCAAGCGGCGAACGCTTCACCGTTGCGGTCAACCACTTCAAGTCCAAGGGATCCAGTTGTGCAGTAGTTGGCGACTTCGATCGCGGTGACGGCCAGGGTAATTGCAACACCACACGCACGCGTGCTGCGCAGTCGCTGGTCGGCTGGCTCGCCCAGGATTCTCCGTCGGTTCCCCGCGCCCCGGTTCTCATCGTGGGCGACCTGAACGCCTATCCGAAGGAAGACCCCGTCCGCGCGATCCAGGCCGCGGGCTACATGGACGTGCTTCATTGGTTCGGCGGCCCCAACGCGTACACGTACGTATTCGACGGCGCCGCGGGGCGGCTCGATCATGCTCTCGCGGAGTGGAAGCTCGCGCCCCACATCGCGGGCGCAGCCGTGTGGCACACCAACGCCGACGAGCCCCCGAGCCTCGACTACGACGAAGACAATCCCTCCGAGCGCTACGCCCCGAACCCCTTCCGCGCTTCCGACCATGACCCAATCGTAATCGGGTTGTTCCCCCAGAAGCCCCCGCGATTGCACGCGAAGTAGCTCATGGGCGCTTCTCGGATCTCGAGCGACCTACGAATTTATCATCGATGTGCTAAACGTAGGTCATGCAAACCGTGACGCTTTCAACGAAATACCAGCTCGTCATCCCCCGCGACGTTCGCCAGCGACTGGAGTTGGAACCCGGCGCGAAGCTCACCGTCGTCGAGAAGGGCGGGATCCTCTATCTGGTTCCGGAACGCCCGATCGAGGAGATGCGCGGCATCGCTCGCAAGACCAGCGTCAAAGGCCTGCGTGAGAAGAAGGACCGCCATTGATCCTCGTCGATTCGACCGGCTGGATCGAGTACCTCGCCGCGCGCCCCAAGGCCGATCTCTATGCGCCCTACATCGAGGGATCTGAAACACTCGTCTCGAGTGCGATCCAGGTATACGAGATCTACAAGGTCGTACGCAGAGACGTGAGCGAAGAACGGGCGATTGCAGCGGTCTCGGCACTTCGTACGACCACGATCGAACCGGTGGCCGACACCCTGGCTCTCGAAGCTGCCGATGTCGCGCTGGAACTGGGCCTACCGATGGCGAATGCACTCATCTTCGCCACAGCGGCACGTCACGACGCCGAGATCGTGACCGGCGATTCCGACTTCGAAGGACTCCCACGAGTCACGCTGATTCGTTGAGCCGTGCGTATCTCGCTCGCTGCTTACCTGAGCCAGAGCACCGGGTGGCCGGGTCTCAACTCGCCGTCTCCCGCAACCGCTCGAGCAACCAGCGATGCGCCGGCGAGTGGTGGGTTCGTTCGTGCCAGATGACGTGGGTGTCGATCGCGGGGAAGGGAATTGGCGATTTGAGCACGACGAGGCCGAGGAGCTCTTCGTACAAGCGCGCCACCGATTCGACGATGCCCATGATGTGATCGCTCTGCGCGACGATGAGTAGCGCCGCGAGCACGTGGGGTGTCATCGAAGTGGCGGATGGCGCGCCGCCCTGTTGTTCCTGACGCGCGCGGTTGTGCGCGGTGATCTGTCCACCGGTGACGGGGGTCGGGATCAGTTGGGATTCTTCTCGAAGCTGCTTCTTGCTGAGTCGACCCTTGATGCGTGGGTGCCCTTTTCGCGCGACGAAGACGACCCGATCGGTCGAAAGGGTCTCGCGGTAGATGCCCGGAGGAATCGTGTCGAAGCGTCCGATCGCGAAGTCGAGCGCGCCCTCTCGCAGCGCCGGGTAGGTGGCGCGGGCATCCATGGGCGCCGTCGCGTCGAGCGACACGCCGGGCGCGCGATCGCGAAGCACCTGAAGAAGCGGTGAGAGCAGCACCACCTGCTGCACCTCGTCGCTCGCTATGTCGAAACGCTTGCGCGCCTCCATCGGGTCGAAGCGCGACGGCAACTGAATGGCCTTCTGCAGCTCCTTCAAGGCGCGCCGCAGAGGGGTTTCGATCTGCTCGGCACGCGGGGTCGGGGCCATGCCCCTGTGCGAGCGCACCAGCAGGGGGTCGTCGAAGAGAGAGCGCAGCTGGGCCAGGGCGTGACTCATCGATGACTGGGACAGGCCCAGCATCCGCCCCGCGCCCGTGACGCTGCGCTCGCGCAGGAGGGCGTTCAGGGCCAGCAGGAGGTTCACGTTGATGGATTCGAGCTCGAGATCGTCGCTCTCGAGGGCCTGATCGAGGGCGGAAGTACTATCGACCATATCGATTCTCCAATATTCGCAAAAACCATTTTACACATGATTAGAGATCCCACAGTCTCTCGTATGAAATCCTGAAACCCGACCCGAGAGGAAGAGAGCCATGAGCTTCAGAGACGTCATGAAGGAATTCGTCGAGCGCGGGCCGAAGTGCCGCGCCGAAACCGAACGTGCTTCGGAACACCTGCCACTCGGTTCACCCGGCGGTCTCGGCATGTTCGTCATGCCGCACGAGCTCTACGTGGAACGCGGCGAGGGCTGTCATGTCTGGGACCTCGACGGCAATAAGTATCTGGACTTCTTCTGTGGGGATTGGACGGCCGCACTCGGACACTGCAACCCGCAGATCGTGGCGGCGATCACCGACCAGCTGACCCGGGGCACGACCTTCGGCCTGGCCTCCGGAGATCTCGGGCCCGAGTTGGCAGGTCTCATCCACGACCGCTTGCCGTCGGTAGAGATGATCCGATTCACATCTTCGGGAACCGAGGCCAACCAGAACGCCTTGCGAATGGCGCGGGCGTTCACCGGACGGAAGAAGGTGGCCAAGCTCTCCGGCGGCTATCACGGCAGCACCGATGAGCTGACGATCCAGAACGCGATCAACAAACCCGACGACATCCCGGCCGGTATGCCCGTTGGTGCCCGGGAGAGCCTGGTGCTCCTGCCGCCGAACGACATCGCGGCTTGCGAGGAGATCATCGAGCGAGAGAAGGACGACCTCGCGGGCGTTCTGTTCGAACCCGTGATGGGTGTCGCGGGCTTCATCCCCAATACCCAGGAGTACGTCGACTTCATGCGTGAGATCACCGCGAAGCACGGCATTCTCCTGATCTTCGACGAGGTCGTGACGATTCCCATGGGCACGGGGGGCGCGCAGGGTTACTACGGCGTGCAGCCCGACCTCACGACGACGGGCAAGGTGATGGGCGGCGGCACGCCTCTGGCCGCCTATGGCGGCCGGAAGGACGTGATGGGGATGCTCGATTTCCGCGTCAAGTCGCCGGAACTACCCAACATGATGATCGGCTCGACCTATGGCGGGATGCCGCTCTGCCTTGCAGCCGGCATTGCCGCGATGAAGCAACTGACTCCGGAAGTGCATGCCCACCTGGACAAGACGGGCGACTACATGCGCGACGGAATCAACCGGCTCGCCGCGAAGCTCGGCGTTTCGCTTCAGGCGACGGGCGTCTCCCAGTTCACCGGCATCCACTGGACCGAATCGAAGGTCGTCGACTATCCGTCGTTCCTGACTTCGGATCGCGACGTCATCCGCAACATCATGTACGCGTTGGCGACCCATGGCGTGATCGGAACGCCGATGGGGCAGTTCCTGAACACGACCCCGATGACCAGTGCCGACATCGACTTCTTCCTGGAAGCCCTGGAGCAGTCGCTGCGCGACGTCGACCTGGTTTCCTGACGATTCTCGGGAGACCTTTCGAGCCTGGCCACGACCCGCCACAATGACGGGCGTGTATGGCCAGTGAATTCCGTCCACCCCCGGCGATCAATCGGTTGTTGGAGGGCCGATTCGGTATCGAAGCGGCCCAGCTCCTGGCGCAGCTGCCCGCGCTGCGACGAAAACTCCCGGAAGGTTCGGGCAAGGTCCTCGTGTTGCCCGGATTCATGGCGGATGACAACTCCACCTGGATGATCCGACGCTTCCTCGACTCCCTCGGCTACGAGTCGCGTGGCTGGGGGCTCGGCGTCAACCGCGGCCGGATGGTGGACTTCCTCCCGCAGGTCATACGGCTGTTGATGGACAGTGACGAAGTCCATCAGATCGTGGGCTGGAGTCGCGGAGGAATCGTCGCGCGGGAAGTCGCCCGGGATCGGCCCGACCTCGTTCGCTCGATCGTCACCCTCGGTTCACCCGTCCGCGGCGGTCCAGGTGCCACCAGCATCGGACGCATGGTCAAGCGGGAAACTGGCCTGACTCCGGAAGAGATGCAGGCCTTCATCGAATCGCGGGCCAGGCGACCGATCGAGGTTCCGATCACCGCGATCTATTCGAAGACCGACGGAGTGGTGTCCTGGGAGGCGTGCGTCGACGACGCCAACCCACGCGTGACGCACAAGGAAGTCAACGCTTCACACGTCGGCATGGGAGCGAATGCACGGGTGTTTCGCGAGATCGCGATGGCCCTGCACCGGGAGTCGTCGGGCTAGCGACGACGCCACGGCCCCTCTTCGAGTGCGATTGACCGCGGCACATCTGCGATTTTTCAGGTCAATCGATTTGTTTATGGTTGCGTTATCAGTTCAAACGAACTATTTAACATGATCGATGCCGCTCGATCGAGCAGCACAGCGAGGAGCATCCGAGTTCATGCCCGAGCGCCCCCCCCGCCGCCTCCAGCAGCGAAGCGTCGAGACCCGCGAAAAGCTGGTCGAGGCTGCCCTCCATGAGTTCGCCGAAAAGGGGTTCGGAGGCGCGTCGACGCGGGCCATCGCGACGCGCGCCGGGGTCGCGCAGTCCGCCGTCCCCTACCACTTCGAGACGAAGGACTCCCTTTGGAAGGCGGCCGCCGATCACCTCTTCGGCCTGCTGCGTGAGCGGTTCCAGGCGCGAGTCGTCGGGCTCGACGGTGTCGGCGTGCGGACGAAGTCGCGCCTTCTGGTGCGCGACTTCGTGCTCTTCGCGGCCGCACATCCCGAACTCCATCGCTTCATGCTTCAGGAAGGGACGGGGCGCAGCGAACGGCTCGAGTGGCTCGTCGAGAAGCACATCCGCCCCACCTTCGAATTCCTACGCGGACAGATGGACGAACTCGAAGCCGATGGCGCACCCGCGATCGGGCGACCCGATCACCTCCACTACGTGTTGATCGGCGCCGCTTCGACGCCCTATGCGCTGGCACCCGAATTCGAACTCGTGACGGGAGAGGACCCGTTCGCGAAGGAGATGGTCGACGCCCACGTCGAGTTGATCCTCTCGCTGTTCTTTCCCGAGCCTCGAGGAGAACGCCAATGAGCGATACCTCCGTACTGATCGCCGGCGGAGGCCCGATCGGTCTGCTCGTCGCCATCGAGATGCACGAGCGAGGCGTCCCGTGCGTGCTCGTCGAGAAGGGACTCGAGCCGACGGCCTTCCCAAAGATGGACATCACGAACGTGCGCTCGATGGAGCACTTCCGGCGACTCGGCATCGCCGAAGACGTTCGTGCGATCGCCGTACCGTCCGACCACAACTTCGACGTCGTCTATTGCACGCGCCACGCCGAGTGGGAGCTGGCGCGCTTCCCCTATGCATCCCCAGATGCGTTTCGCGCGCGTGCGGATGCTCGCAACGACGGCACACAACCCGCCGAACCCTACATGCGCCTCGCCCAATCGAAGATCGAGCGACTACTGCGCGAGAAGATCGATGCGTCGAACGTCGTCGAGGCGCGCTGGGGCTTCGAGTTCGTCACTCTCGAACAGGAGGCGGAGGGTGTCACCTCGACGATCCGCGACGCGGCCACCGGCGAGGAGCAGCAGATTCACTCACAGTACGTTGCGGGTTGCGACGGCGGCAGCAGCGCGGTGCGCGAAGCACTCGGCATCCCACTCGTAGGCGAGTTCAACGTCGGGCGCCTCTTCATGGTGCACTTCCGCTCGACCGACATGGAGTTGCTCCAGCGCTTCGGTCAGTCGTGGCACGTGCAGTCGCCTGCTTGCACGTTGATTGCGCAGGACGACGAGTGCGAGTGGACGGCGCACATGCCCCTTCCTCCCGGTACCAACGAAAGCTCGCTCGACGCGCGAGAGAAGTTGGCAGAAGCCATGGGGCGGGATTTCGACTTCGAAGTACTGTTGGCGAGCGTCTGGGGACCGCACCTCGTCACGGCTTCACGCTATGGCGAAAAGCGAGTCTGGCTGGCCGGCGATTCAGCGCATCAACTCATCCCCACCGGGGGCTATGGGATGAACACCGGTGTCGTCGACGCCGCCAACCTGTCGTGGAAGATCGCGGCCGCAGTCCAGGGCTGGGGCGGCCAGACACTCCTCGATTCGTACGATGCAGAACAGAGGCCGGTGGGCGTCCGTTCGGTTCGCGGTTCGATCCTCAACACGAACGTGCGAAGGGAAATCGCGATCAACTACGTCACGAAGTACCTGGGCGTGCACGAGGACACGGACGAGGGCGCAAGGCAACGACGCGAGATGGGGCGGTTGATCCTCGATCTCGGCAACGACGAGAACGAATCCTCCGGCCTCGAACTCGGACACTCCTACTGGGACTCGCCCGTGGTCTTCCAGGAGGAGTGGAAGCCCGACGATCCCAAGGTGACCTACGTCCCAACGACGCTGCCCGGCCACCGACTGCCCCACCTCCTCGTCGAAGGCGCACCGGTCTACGACCAGCTCGGCAGGGGCTTCAGCCTCCTCTGCCTGACGGATGGGCTCGACGTGTCCGGTTTCGAAAAGGCGGCACAGGAGCGCGGCGTTCCGTTCGATGTCGTGCAGCTGCGCTGTGACAACGCACGAAAGGTGTACGAGCGCGATCTGATCCTGGTGCGTCCCGACCAGCACGTCTGCTGGCGCGGCAACGAACCGCCGTGGGATGCGGGTTCGATCCTCGACCGCGTTCGCGGTGCGTGATCCGAAGGAGAAACACATGTCCCGTCGCAAAGTCCGATTCAGCCACCTCGGCTTCCACGTCAGAGACCTGGACACGATGGTCGACTTCTACTGCAAACACCTCGGCTTGCAGGTGACCGACCGCGGACCCCTGACCGCGCTCCCCGGGCAACCCGAGATCTGCTTCTTGAGCGCCGACCCGAATGAGCATCACCAGGTCGCGCTGGTCGAAGGGCGCGGAGACGAGAAGGGGATGCTCAACCAGGTCTCCTTCCACGTGGACTCGCTCGAAGACCTTCGTGAGCTCGACAGTGATCTCACGAAGGCGGGCATCGAGCAGAAGTTCGGCCTGAACCACGGCAACGCGTGGTCGCTCTACTTCATGGATCCCGAAGGCAACATGATCGAATGCTTCGTGCAGAGCCCCTGGCATACCCGCCAACCGGTCACGGATCCGCTGGACATCCATCTAGCGGACGAAGAGATCATCGAGCAAACGCGGAAGCGGTACGCGGACGAACCGGACTTCCAACCCATCGAAGAGTGGCGCACGGCGTTCGCGAGGCGACTCGAGAATGCATCGTGAAGATCTTGATCGCCGGTGGGGGGATCGGAGGGCTGACAGCGGCGCTCTGTCTCCACCAGGCCGGACACGATGTGTCCGTGTTCGAGAGCGCTCCGGAACTCGGTGAGATCGGCGCCGGCATCCAGCTAGGTGCCAATGCGGTCAAGGTGCTCGACTCCCTGGGACTTCGCGCAGAGTTCGACAAGGTCGTCGTGCGCCCGGAAGCCGTGCGCTTCCGCCTTTTCGATACAGGTGAGACCCTCCACGAGGTGCCGCTCGGCCAGGCCTACGAAGATCGCTACGGCGCCCCGTACTTCCACGTGCATCGCGCCGACATCCACGGGATCCTGGCCCGGGCTTTCATGCAGATCGCGCCCGAGAAGGTGCATCTCAACGCTCATGCAGCGGGGTTCGGCGAAAGCGCAGACGGAGTGACGCTGCGGCTGGCCGATGGCCGCAGTTTCGAAGGGGACCTGCTCGTCGGCGCCGACGGAATCAGATCCGCCATCCGCACCGGGATCGTCGGCGAGATCGAGGCGAACTGGACGGGCAACGTTGCCTGGCGGGCGACCGTCGAGACGAAGCGGCTCCCCGCCCACTTCATGGACACAATCGTCTCGAATTTCGTCGGCCCGAGGAAGCACGTCGTCATCTACTACCTGCGGCGCAGGGAACTCGTGAACCTCGTCGGCGTCGTCGAGAACGACCAGTGGCGCGATGAGTCGTGGACCTCGAAATCGTCATGGGAGGAGCTCAAGGCCGACTACGACGGCTGGGCGCCGACCGTCCAGGCACTGATCGACGCCGTACCGAAGGACGAGTGCTATCGCTGGGCGTTATTCAATCGGCTTCCGATCGACGACTGGAGCACCGGGCACGCAACGCTGCTCGGCGATGCCGCCCACGCAACGCTGCCCTTCCTTGCATCAGGCGCCGCCATGGCGATCGAAGACGGACGCATCCTGACGCGTGCTCTCGAACAAGAGAGCTCGATCGCCGCGGGACTGCAGTGCTACCAGCGCAATCGCATCGAACGAACCACACGCATCGTCAACACCAGCACGGCGATGGGGCAGGTCTATCACCAGCCCGATGCGGATGGATTCCGAAGGCAGTTCGCTGCCGCACGCGAGGCCGCGGCCGCGAACACCGGTGGGCCGCCCGATGCCTGGCTCGCTGAGTACGACCCCAACACGGTGAAGCTCGTCTGAACCGGCTAGCTCGAAGCGCCTTCGGCCTTGCGTGTGTGTTCCGAGATCGCGCTGGCGATGCGCTCGCACAGCGCAACCGGCACGTCATGCCCCATGCCTTCGATCTCGAGGATCGTGGCGCCCGGCACCTTCTTCGCGATGTCGCGGCCGCCCTCGACCGGGACGAGCGGGTCGGCGGCGCCGTGGATCACGAGGGTCGGCGCGCGGATCCGGGCGACGTCCTCGCTGCGATCACCGGTGACCACGACCGCAGCGTACTGCCGCGCGGTGCCTTCGGGATGGAAGGCGCGATCGAAGACCCGCCCCGCCATCTCGGCGTAATCCTCGTCGGGCGTCGGAAAGCCCGGGCTGCCGATCACCTTGCTGGTGCGAATGTGGTGCGCGATGAACGCCTCGCGTTCGCGCGGCGCGGGCGTCATCAGTACTTCCATGGCTTCGGGAGTTGCCGGCGGTAGATCGGGGTCGCCGGTGCTCGCCATGATGGGCACGAGGCTGCGTACTCGATCGGGGTGCCGATAGCCGACGACGGTGGTGATCATCCCGCCCATCGAGATGCCCACGATGTGCGCCGTTTCGATGTCCAATGCGTCCATCAACCCGACGACATCGTCGGCCATGTCGTTCAGGTCGTACGCGAGCCCGCTGTCGCGCCCCTCTGCTGCGGCAGCGAGAACATCGGGGATCGAAGGCACGCCCGCCTCGTCGAACCACTGGCTCTCCCCCACGTCGCGGTTGTCGAAGGTGACGACGAAATGGCCAGCTGCAACGAGCGTGTCGAGGAGGACCGGCGGCCACTGGATGCGTTGCGTCCCCAGCCCGCGCATGAGCATGAGCGGGCGGCCGGTTTCGCGGTCGCCGTGCGTTTCGTAGTCGAGTTCGATCCCGTTGGCGATGATCCGAGGCATGGGGGTCAGCGTAGCGCGGTGGCGTGACCGTCGAGCCAGTCGATGACCCGCAACGCGGTCTTCTCCGCACCCAGTGGACCGAAGTGGCCATCGTGGGTGTAGTAGTCGCTTGCGTCGTAGCCCGAACCCGTGTCGACGGTTTCGATCCCGAGTGCCCTCACTCGTTCGAGGTAGGCATCGACGAGGGCATAACGTCGGCCCTGGCTCGCCTCGGCCATCGATGGAAGCGCCGCCACTGCGAAGGCCAGCCCGCGCTCGTTCGCGATCCGCTGCATCGTCTGCGTATGCGCCACCGCGAGCTCGACGTTCTCGGGTCGATAGCCCATGAGCCCCGGCACATGGGTGGGCAACTCGTGGCGGATCGACGAGGAGTGGGAGCGGCGCGCGACCTCGATCGCCGTGAAGAGGTGACGCAGCCGCAACACGTCGAACCACCGCGAAGACGTCTCGAGATTGCGGGCCACCCGCGCATCGAGTTCCCGTTCACTCATGTCGTTGCCGTTCGCATCCAGACGCGGGACGATGAATCCCTTCCACACCCGATAGCGCTGCAATTCGAAACCGTCGTTGCGCAGATCGTTGGTATAGAAGAAGTAGATCGCGGAACGGGCCGGGATGGTGTTGCGTTCGAGTGCGATTGCCGACGCCTCCGCGCCGTACCCGGGCACGCCCAGGTTGTAGGCGTCGAAGCGCCGGCCCGAGGCCGTCTCGATCGCGGCGTCGATGGTCTCGTCGGCCTGGAGCAATTCGCCGAAGGTCATCGAATCACCGAGCAGCAGCACGCGGTTCCCCGCGCGCCCTGTGGGCATGGAATCGCGGTGGCCCAACGCATTGATGGTGTAGATCGCTTCACCGACGACGCGATCGGGGTAGGCCAACGACGAATTCGGCGTCAGGCGGAACCCGGCCTCGGGGTCGTCCTCGAAGATCCCGTAGAGCGGCGCCTTCTTCACGGCACTGTCGAAGGTGAGGAGCACGACCACGTCGACCGCGAGCAGCATGACGCCCGAAACGCCGAGCAGGATGAGGAGCTGCAGCGTCTTGATCCCCGTGCCGTCGGCGTACGCGATCGCCAGCAATCCCAGGGATACGAGAATCCCCGCGATCTCGAGTGCACCGAAGCCGGTCGCGAGGCCGTGCACGGCGAGGGTGGCGATCGCGATGACGCCAAGCGGTTGCACCATCGCCCGCACGCGCAGCCCCAGAGCCTCGAGGCGAGTCGGTACGCTGGCCGCCGAATCCGACGAAGGCAGAGAACCGGAGATCGAATCGGAATCGGCCATCGCAATCACCCATGCAACCCGGGCGGGATCCGCCCCACGGACCTCGAATTCCAATGATGGCGCCTCGGCCGTGAGATGTCACACGGCGGTGTCTCCATTTCTCTTCGTTGTCGCCCATCGGACTACTGGATAAGTGGCGATTTGTCGCGCTACGCGTCTCCTGGGTCGCGGTCTCGATCCGCGTAGGCCAACAGCGCGGGCGCGAGCAACACGTCGGCGAAGAAGGCCGCGGTGATCGCGAAGGCCACGAGCAGGCCGAGGTTCGCGAGGTTCACCATCGACGACATCACGAAGCCCGCGAAGCCCACTGAGAGCACGATGGTAGTGATCAGCATCGCGCGGCCTGCGGTCTGCAGTGTTTCGTCGACCGCCTCCTCCAGCTTCATCCCCTGGCTGCGATAGCGTCGGTAGTTGTGCATGAAATGGATGGTGTCATCGACGGCCAAACCGAGCGCGATGCCGCCCACCATGAGCGAGAACGCATCGAGCGGCAGGCCGAACGTCCCCATCAGGCCGAGGGTGAGCAGGATGGGCATCGTGTTCGGGATCATCGCGAGGAGCCCCGTCCGGAGATTGCCGAGGAGCAACACCATGAGCGGCGTGATGACGATGAAGGCGAGCGCGTAGGAGCGCGCCATGCTCTCGACGACGGCGGTGATCGAACGCACGAGGAGCGCCATGATCCCGGTCGTCGAGGGGCGACCCACGTCGCCGAGAGAGTCTGCGATATCGGCCTGTGCGATGTCGAAGAACGTCGTGTAGCGGACCGCGTCGTTCCACGGCATGCGTACGGTCAGTCGTGCGGTTTCGTACTGGGAATCGGTCACGTTCTCGAGATCGTCGGCGCCCGAGTTCTCGAAGAGCAGGAGTTCCTGGGCAACGAGGCGCGGGTCGTCGGGAATCGCGTAGGCATCGGGTTGGTCGGCGTTGAGTGCCCTGTGGATTTCCTTCACGACATCGGCGAGGGAGATCGTCTGGGCCGCGACGAAGCCGTCGCGCGGTTCGCTCTCGAGTCGCTCACCGAGAGTCGCGAGAGCGCGGAGCGTTTCGGGCCTGCGCACGCCTCCCGGCTCGGTCGCGAGCAGCACCTCGAAACTCACGCTGCCCCCGAGCACGCGATCGATGAACATCGTGTCCTTCACGATCGGACTCTCGGGGTCCATCCACGAAAGCGGATTGTGGGAGAGACCCATGCGCGAAGCGCCGCCTCCGGCGACGACGGCGAGCAGGGCTGACACGACCAGAACCGGCCCCGGTCGACGCGTCGCATAGCGCCCAAACGTGCCGAGCAGGCGATCGACGACGTTCGGTCCGTCGCTTCCTGCGGCTCCGCGGGTGCGACCGACGGGCGCAATCGCGAGCGTGGCTGGAAGCAGGATGACGCTGTAGCCAAGCGCGATCATGATGCCGATCGGTGCGAAGAGCCCGAGCACGGCCACCGAATCAATGGCGGCAGCGGCAAAGGAGCCCAGGCCCGCTGCGGTGGTCAGGCTCGTGAGCACGAGCGCCAGGCCCGAGTGGCCGAGGGCGTGGGGAATGGCGTCCTCGCGCGAATCGCCCGCGCGCAACTGCTCGAAGTAGATCGCCAGGAGGTGAACCGAGTCGCCCACGCCGACGGCGATCAGGAATGTCGGCAGGATCTGCGTCGGTACGTGGAGCGCAACGCCTGCGTGGCCCATCAGGCCGAAGGTGGACGCGACGGAGAAGACCACGACGACGAGGGGCAGGGCGACACCCGTTACGCGCCGAAACAAGAGGAAGAGCAGACCGGCGATCGAACCGATGGCGAGCGCAGCGAAGCGCGGCATCTCGCGGCCCATCGCCCCGGCCACGCTGTTGAGCATGACGGGCGGCCCGGCGAGGTGGAGCTGGAAGTCGGGCGCTTCGAATTCGGCGACGATGTCGCGCAGCTCCGCGATCATCTCCGCGCTTTCGCCTCCCGAGAGAAGTGGCGGCTCCTCCGCGTCCTCATCCCCACCCTCGTCTCCGAAGCCGGCGAGGGAGTCGTCGTCGGTGGCTGCCGGCGAGTAGAGCTCGGGTTCGATCAGGATCGCAGTCACGCGACCGTCTTCGGAGATCGTCGCGTTGCGGAAGAGCGGGTTGGCCAGCGCGCGCGCCCGACGTTCGGCGATCGCGGCATCGTCCTCGGGCCAGGGGTCGAGGAAATCCTCGACGAGCAGCGTGTCTCCCTCGCCCCGCGTGTCGCGTGCGTTCACGAGGCTGGTGACCTCGACCACGTAGGGAACGCGCTCTTCGATCGCGTCGTGTAGCTCGCGCAGACGTTCGAGGAAGTCGCGCTGGAACACGCCCGCCTCGCCCGTCGCCAGGCCAGGGTCGGCGGTCACGACCAGGCGTTCGTCGCGGCCGAAGTAGTCGCGGAACGACTCGTACGCGATGCGCACCTCGTCGTCCTTGCCGAGGAAGGCCTCGAAGTCGACGTTGATCGTGAGCTTCGGCAGACCGCTCGCGCACAACACGAGGAAGACGAGGCTCGCGATGATGACCCGCCACGGTCGGGCAACGACAAGGCGGCCCCAGGCTTCGAAGCCCGACTCGACGCGATCGCGAAAGCCGCTCGTTGATTCGTCAGGCATTCAGCCCTCTCGGCCTCTTGATTTCACGAGACGTTCGGTACATCGCACACGAATCTGCCCGCTTCGTTGTCTTCAGTGGATCGGGACCCGCGAAGTGAGTAGCGAGATCGACGCGGATTCTATCTACTCACCTCTCTCCCCACGACCCACCTGGGCGCACAACGGAGTCAGCGATGTATCGACACGGTCGACCCCAGCACGCCTCGCCAATACAGATCGAAAAGCGGTTTCGGACGGCGGCGCGTCTCGCCCCGATCACGCTCGGAATACTCGTCTGTATTCCACTCATCGCGGCCGCCGCCGAGCATCCCAACGTCATCGTGGTCGTCGCCGACGATCTCGGGTGGAACGACGTCGGTTTCCATGGGGGCGACATCGACACCCCATCGCTGGATCGACTCGCCAGGGAGGGGGTGGAACTCCATCGCTTCTACACGACGCCAATCTGCTCGCCGACCCGGGCGGCGTTGATGACGGGCCGCGACCCCATGCGCCTCGGAATTGCCTACGGAGTGATCATGTCGTGGGACAACAACGGCGTGCATCCGGACGAACACTTCCTGCCGCAATCCTTCAAGGCTGCGGGCTATCAAACGGCGATGGTGGGAAAGTGGCACCTCGGTCATGCGCAGATGACCTATCACCCGAACCAGCGCGGCTTCGACCACTTCTACGGACATCTCCACACCGAGGTCGGCTTCTACCCGCCGTTTTCCGTACAGGGCGGCAAGGATTTCCAGCGCAACGGTGTGTCGATCGATGACGAGGGCTACGAGACCTTCCTGCTCGCGAAGGAAGCCTCGCGCGTCATTCGCGAGCGCGACACTTCGAAACCCTTCTTCCTCTATATGCCCTTCATCGCCCCGCACACGCCCCTCGATGCACCGCAGGAGCTGCAGGACAAGTACAAGGACATCAACACCGACCTCGCGCCGTCGCGGGCCAAGGAGACCGATCGCACGCGGCAGATCGCCAAGATCCTGCTGCAGGAGAGTGCGCGGCCGATGTACGCCGCGGTGGTCGATGCGATGGACCAGGCGATCGGGCAGGTGCTCACCACCCTCGACGAAGAGGGCATCGCCGAAGATACGCTCGTGCTTTTCTTCAGCGACAACGGCGGCGCCGCCTACTCGGTTGGCGGTGCCGACAACGCGCCGTTGCGCGGGGGCAAGGGCGAGACTTTCGAGGGGGGCATTCGCGTCGTCTCGGTGATGCGCTGGCCTGGCAAGCTCCAGGCCGGCGAGAAGATGTCGCAGATCATGACGGTGATGGACGTCTTCCCCACTCTGGCCGAAGCCGCGGGAGTGCCGCCGCAGAACCGCCGCAAGTTCGACGGCCGAAGCCTCTGGCCCGCCATCGTCGATGGCAAGACGATGCCGCGCGAAGAGCTCGTCTTCTTCGGCTCGGAGATGTCGCGACCCGGCTCCTTCAGCTTCACCGCCTTCGACGAGGAGTGGAAACTCATCCAGGAGATCGAACAGGGGCAGCTCGAAACGAGTGTGACCAACTACCTGTTCCGCCCGAAGGAAGACCCGAACGAATACAACAATCTCGCGCAGGCCCACCCCGACGTGGTGGCGCGCCTCGGCAAGGAGATCTTCGATTGGCGGGCGCTGCATCCGGTGAACGGCACTCACAATTACCTGGTGCCGCCTCCGGGTTGGCGCGCACCCAAGGATTGGGCCAGCTACCCGATCCCGATCGAAGACCTGCAGGACGAGCCCGCCCACGGCATGGCGCCCACCGACATGCTGAAGCGCGTGCTCGACATGCAGCACGGCGAGCGCGGACGGCTCGTCTACGATTGTGCACCCAAGTGGTGGCTCGGCGGCCTGTGCCTCGACAACGACCGGTGAGCCGGGGCGCGCGGACGCTACCGTGAACCGACATCAAACGAAGGAATCCACCCCATGGGCATCTACGCACTGACGGGCAGCGCTTCGGGCATCGGAGCCGCCTTGAAATCGGCGCTGACCGACGCCGGACACTCGCTGATCACGATCGACGTGAAGGACGCCGACATCATCGCCGATCTCGCCTCCCCCAAAGGCCGCGCGGCGGCGGTCGCCGCGATCCTCGAGCGAGCACCCGAGGGCCTGGACGGCTTCGTTCCCCTGGCGGGGTTGGGAGGCGGCACGGCCCCCGATCTGCTGATCACGAAGCTGAACTTCTTCGGCACGGTCGAGCTGGTGAAGGGGTTGCGTCCCGCACTGGCCCAGAAGAACGGTGCGGTCGTGCTGTTGTGCTCGAACTCGGCGCCGATGGTCCCCGCCGACGAGGACTTCCTCGAAGCACTGCTCGCGGTCGATGAAGAGAGGGCGCTGCAGCTGGCAGAAGAGAAGGTCCAGCCCGGAACCCACTACATGCAGACCAAGCGCGCACTGAATTACTGGATGCGTCGCAACCTGATGGAATACGCCGGGGATGGAATTCGCATGAACGCGGTCGCGCCCGGGCCCACGCTCACGCCGATGACGAAGCCGCTGTTCGAGAGCAAGGACTACGCGCCGGTGATGAAGACGTTGATCGATCAGACGCCTGCCGGTCGTCCGGCGGAGCCCGAAGAGATCGCCAGCTGCATCACCTTCCTGCTCAGCCCGGCCGCCAGCAACGTCTACGGCACCTTGCTCTGGGTCGACGGTGGGTACGACGCGCACCAACGGCAGGATCACGTCTGAGCACGAGGGTTCCTGTGGCACGACCTCTCGATGACTTCCCACGTACGACGCTCGCGCACCTGCCCACCCCGCTCGAACCGCTGCCCCGCCTGAGTGCCGCGCTCGGCGGCAACGAGATCTGGGTGAAGCGCGACGACTGCACGGGCCTCGCCACCGGCGGGAACAAGGCGCGCAAGCTCGAGTTTCTGCTCGGCGCGGCACTAGAAGACGGGGTGGATACCGTCATCACGATCGGCGGTGTGCAATCGAACCATGCGCGCCAGACTGCGGCCGCGGCGGCACGGCTCGGATTGCGTTGCCAGCTCGTGCTGCCGCGCGTCGTACCGCGCAGTGGCCCGACCTACGAGAACAGCGGCAACGTCCTGCTCGATCGCCTGCTCGGCGCCGAGCTTCACGTGGTGGAGAACGAGGCCGAGGTCGCAGAGTGCCTTCGCAAGCTTCTCGCCGAGGCCGAGGCAGAAGGGCGGCGCGCGGTCGTGCATCCACCCGGTGGATCGACCGAGATCGGAGCGC
This sequence comes from Myxococcota bacterium, assembly GCA_028278345.1. Classification (GTDB taxonomy): domain Bacteria; phylum Myxococcota_A; class UBA9160; order UBA9160; family UBA4427; genus DUBZ01. The sequence continues at coordinate 7,983 of JANQEL010000062.1, read as the reverse complement.
TCGGCTACGTCAACGCGGCACTCGAGCTGGGCGAGCAGATCCAGGGCGGGGCTCCCGCCTTCGAACGTTGCTATGTCGCCGTGGGAACCAGTGGCACTCTCGCCGGCCTCGCGGTCGGGGCGCCGCTTGCGTCGTGGTCGGTCGAGCTGGTCGGGGTTTGCGTGGCCGGCGATGAAACCAAGCATCGAGCAGACACCGATGCGTTGCTTCCGCCGCTACGAGCGCTTCTGGATCAGGCCCACGAATCGAGCGAGATCCGCTACGAAGGCGGCTTTCTCGGAGAGGGGTATGGCGTGCCCGCAGAGTCGACTCTCGAAGCGGTACGCCTCTGCGCCACCACCGAGGGTCTGCTGCTCGATCCCGTCTACACCGGCAAGGCCATGGCGGCGCTGATCCACGACGTTCGCACGGGCCGCGCGGGCGACGGTCCGGTGCTGTTCTGGCATACGGGCGGCTCGCAGGGTCTCTACGCCTACCGCGAGGAACTCGAAGAGGCGATGGATCTTTGAACCGCCGGCCGGCGTGGGCGAGCCAGCCACCGAACCAACACGGCCGCTGCAATGAGCACTGCGCCTAGAACACGCAGACCCCGTTCACCCAGCGCGGGAATCTCGACTGGCTCTTCCTCGAAGCTGAATGCGGAGACGACCACCTCCGCATCCATCGCGTCGACCGGCGCAGCCCCGCCGAAGAGCCACAGGTTGATGCGAACCTGCTCGTCTGCTTCGTCGGGGACATCGGCCCCCGAGTAGGTCCAGCTTTCGATCGATCCCGGCACGGGCGGTGGCAGCGCCCCGTAGCTGCTCTCGAACTCGATAGCGCTGGCACTCCAGGTAAAGACGTGGCTGGTCGTGTCGTTGCCTCCCGTGCCCGCGTAGTCGACGTCGAAGCGATGGATGTTGCCCGGCACCGTGTAGGGCTGAACCACGAACTGCCCGTTGTCGTTGTTCGGGTCGCCCCACTTCGCAAACTCGAAATCGATCTCGCGATAGTTCTCGGCGGGGGCGTCGATGTCGTAGGTGAAGAGGCCGAGCACGATGTTCTCGTCGAGGTCGTCGACGTTGCTCTCGACCTCGAACGAATAGACGCCATACCCCTTCGGATCCTTCAGCACGACCTCCGCGTTCCACCACTGACCGCGACGCTCGGTGATCTTCAGGTGCAGGCGGTCGCTGCCATCGACCCAGACGTTCCCCTGGCCGTGCGAGAACGGATTGGGACCGGGGCCGAGAGAGACTCCGCACTTCACCGTCCAGTCGAGGCCCGCGAACTGGATCTCGCGCGATGGCGCGAGCCGCAGGTTGTCGAGGTAGAGCGTGCCGTCGTCGCCGGCGAGGTCCTCGAAGAGCGTCGCCAGGATGTGATCGAGGCTCGTGTGGCTCTTGTCGGCAACGCACATCGACAGCGTGGTCCACTGACCGGTTGCGGTCGGGAGATCGAAGCCCTCGAGCCAGGAGAAGACGTCGTCGTAGATGCCGGCGATGTCGGGAAGCGCGGAAGCGGTTTCGATGTAGACGTCGACCAGGATCCGGCCGTGGCCCGCGAGATCGAAGGTGGTCGTCGCCCAATCGTGTCGCACCTCGACCTTGCGATCGGTTTCACCACTCCAAGCCAGGCGAAGAACGTTCGAACCCTCGGTCGCAGCGGGCACCCCGCCCGTTCCACCCGCCAGCGGCCAGGTGAGGGTCATGCCCGCGTCGGGAGAGGTGACCGTCAACTCGGCCGCTTCGGAGGGCTCGTAGCCGGCGAGGAGGGTCTGCGCTTCCGTCGTCGACGGAGCGAGTGCGAGCGCAGCAAGAATCAGAATCGCGAGGCGTGGCCCCGCGCGGTAGCGGGCCATTGCGGCAGGGTAGCGAAAGGGGGTGCCTCCTCTCGTGCTCGTTCGACCGGGACGATCCGCCGGTTCAAGACCGCCCAGCGGGGCGCCGATTCCAAGGCCAGGTATCGCGCAGGAGCGCGACGAGGAACCTGCGCATGAAGAACCGATTTCCAACCGTTCGCAGCGGATGTTGGGCGTTGATCTCGCTCGCCGCACTCGCAATCGCCGCGACGGCCACCGCCGAGACCCGAACGACGCGAGAGCGCGTCGTCGATCGCCTGCTCGATTCCTCTGGCCTCGAAGGTGTGATCGAAAACCGCGCCGATGACGTCGTCGAGGGCCTCGTGCGTTCCGGGACCTACTTTCCCGCCTACCAGATGCCTGTCTTGAGGCGTATCGCCCAGAAGCACTTCGGTGAATCCGTGCTTCGAGCAGCCATCGAAGCCCGCTTCGATCAGCGCCTGACCGTCGCGCACGCACGCGCGGTCCTCGATTGGTGGAAATCGCCAACTGGTCGAAAGGTCATGGCCCTCGAACGATCTGCCCGCAGCGCGGGGCGGTTCGCGTCGGTTCGGGAGGCGAACGCCTCTTCGTCTGCCGGCACGCGTCGTCAACTCTTCGAGAAGCTGCAGAACGCCCTTCGCATGAACGAGTTTGCCGCCGACCTGACCTTCGAACCCCCGATCGCCACGTTCATCGGCGCAGCCACGGCGCGAGGAGAGGCAACTCCCACGGCGATCGGGAAGTTCAGGGCCGAGCGCGATGCCGAGCGAGCCGAGGCCATCCGCGAAATCCGACGCACCAATCTGGCCTGGCAGTCGAAGATCCTCGCCCCCATGTCCTACGAAGAACTGAACGAGTACCTCGCGTTCGTGGAGAGCCCGAGCGGGCAGTGGTACCGCGATGCCGTGCAGGACTCGCTGCTCGGCACACTCGTCGATGCGAGCCGCGCGTTCGGCGAGGAGTTCGGCGCCTATCGGGTACGAGAGAAAGCTGCTCCGGCCAAGGCCCGAGCGCACGGAGACCGCTGATGGGTGAGGTGCTCGAGGAGCACGCCACGCATGCCCGCTGGCTCGGAGAGCCGGTGGCACTGAACCTCGAGATCTTTCGCCGGGCCTGATCGCGACGTCGTCCCGCGCTCTTGCGCACCCGTGAAGAAGAAGTGCCGGCTGGCGGATTCCCGGTTCAGAGCCAACCGGGGCAAGACGATGAATTCGTCTCAGCCATGTGTATGGGCACTCCCGAGGCCCGGATCCGAGGCACGGATGATCTTCCCTGTCGGACATGAGCAGAGCTCGGTAAGGCGTCTCCCCTGGGTGACGTTCGCCATCATGGCGGCCTGCATCCTGACGCACGTCTTCGTGGATATGGATGCCGCCGATGGCTATTCGGAGCGCGAGCAATACATGGAGGACGCGGCCTCCTATTGGCGCGACCACCCGTATCTCGAGGCGGCGACCGAGGTTCGTACGGAAGTCGGCTACGACGTCATGCCGAATCAGCGCGAGCAGTACCTCGCAATGCTCCCGGACCTGGCGATCAATGAACGGCCCACCGACCGCGAGGTGCTCGAAGCCCAACAAGCCGAACTCGATCGATTGACCGATCTCGCGGTCGGCAAGGCCCTGCCAGATGGGATGTCGGCGGACTCGAACCCCTACGTGAAGTGGGGGGTGGTGCCGGAAGACATTCAGGTGGCCACGCTCATCACACACATGTTCTTCCACGCAGGCTGGATCCACCTGCTCTCCAACCTGTTCATCTTCTTCCTGGCGGGCCCGCCGATCGAGGATCGCCTTGGAAGGCCGCTGTTCGCGGCGCTCTACCTTTGTTCGGGCGTCTTTGCGGCGCTCTTCTGGAGTGCGCTCTCGGTACAGAAGAACATCCCGATGGTGGGCGCTTCGGGAGCGATCGCGGGAATGCTCGGCGCCTTTCTGTTGTTGTATTGGAACACGAAGATCAAGTTCCTCTACTTCTTCTTCGTCGGTCTGCGGCCCTTCTTCGGGAGCTTTCGCGCCGAGGCCTGGCTGATGCTGCCTCTGTGGTTCGGCACCGAGGTCTTCCAGGGCTGGATGATGAACAGCATCGGCGTCAGTGGGGGGGTCGCATACTTTGCCCATGCGGGGGGCTTCCTGTTCGGAGCCGGCAGCCTGGTCGCCATCAAGGCATTCAAGGTCGAAGAACGATTCATCCACGACGTGATCGAATCGAAGGTGACGGTGGCGGAAGCCAATCCCCTCATCGAAGAGGCCATGACACTACGCGCCGACGGAAAGGACGAACTCGCCCTTCAGCTCCTCGAAGAGAACTGGTCCGACAATCGAGACGATCGCGATTTCGCGCTCACGCTGTGGGACACTGCGTGCAGGGTGGGACGCCCCGAGGAAGGAGTCGAAGCTGCCCGCGGCCTGGTCGCGATGTCCAGTTCCGATGACGACAAGGGTGCGGCGATTCAGCACTGGATGGACTTGATCGCAGCCTGCCCCGACGTCCTGGCGGCACCCACAGCCTTGATGCGCTTCGTGCCCGTGCTGAGTGAAGAAGGCAACCCGGAGCTCGCCATCAAGGCTTTGCGCCATGCCACCGATCCGGGGAATGCGGGCTTCACGCCGGGGCTCGCCATGAAGGCGATCGACCTGGCACGCGAACTCGATCCGCCGAGCGCCCTGCGCGCCGCTCGCATCGCCGCGGCCTCTCCCGACCTGCACGAGGTCAAGCGCGAGCGCCTACAGCAGCTGGTCTCGGAGTTCGAGGCCAGCGGTATCGAAGACGTGCCCGACGTGGCGACAGAAGCACGCGCGCAGCGAGAGGCCGCGCAGACTCGAACCATCGACCTGCTGCCCGACGATTGGGAAGACCCGTCGGGCCGACCGATCGAATTCGATCCGGCGGGGGATACGCTCTCGAAGGAAACGCCCGAGAATGTTGGAACACCAGCAAATCGCGCTCTGGGTTCCGACGGCAGCCTTGTCGAATCCAATGAGCGTGGGGGCTCAGAGCCTGCCGCGGAATCTTCCGCTGACTCAGCGACAGTCGATGCACCCGACCTGTTCGACATCGCTTCGACGGATTCGATCGCGCGGTTTTCCGAAGCGAAGATCGTAGAGGCCATCCCCGTCGCCCTCACAGCGAGTGCGCTGAAGGCAAGCGTCGGCTCCGATCGCACAGTCGACGTCGACTATCGCAAGATCGAGGCGATGGCGGTGGCTGTGATCAACGAACCGAATTCGAAGCCCGTCCTCTTGATCGACCTGCTCTTGAACTGGAACTCACTCGACGATCTCGTCCTTCGGGTGATTCGTCTGCAGAGCAACCGCTTCGATCCGCGCAAGCTCGTTCCCGGCTTCGAGGACCCCATGCCCGCCCTTCGACGCCTCATCGGCGAACTGGCACGTTGCAGCAATGCCGAGGTGCTGCCCGGCCCCGAGTTACTGGAGGGCGCCGCATTCGAGACCTTCGACGACTTCGGCACCTACCGGCGGGTGGTTCTCCAAGCCGAAGGAGAGTGAGCCCCCTTCGCGGGACAAGATCCCTCGCTTCAGGCGCTGAACTCGCGAGCGTCCGGCCTGAGCGTCGTGTCGTGCCCGCCGTCGACGAAGAGGGTGACGCCGTTGACGAAGCTGGCATCGGGGCCGAGCAGGAAGCGGAAACCGGCTGCCACCTCTTCCGGCTTCCCTTTGCGTTGACCGAGAGGGATCTTGCTCTGGAAATCATCGTAGAACTCGAGTTCCCGCTCACTTCGCCCTTCGCGCACGGTCATCGGCGTGTCGGTGAAGCCCGGCACAACGGTGTTGAGCCGGATACCGTCTGCGGCGTACGCGGGAACGTTCTGGCGCATCCACATCACGAGCGCCTTCTTGCCGGAGGCATAGACAGACATACCGCTCCTCTCTTCGACGCCCGCGATGATCTTGTCGCGATCGAGGGTCAGATAGAGGTCGACGAGGTCTTCCTTCGGCATCAGCACGAAAGTGTGGGAAGAACAGAGGACCGCGGAACCGCCGCGCTTCTTCAGAAGATCGCGGACTCCGTCAACGAGTTCGATCGACGCGAAGAAGTTGACCTCCACCAACGCGTCGTTGCCGCTCGTCGCGCCCGACACGGCTGCGATCGTGGCGATGCCATCGAGTCCCTCGCCCGCACGCTCATGGATTGCCGCGATCGCTTCCATGCGACCCGCGGGAGTCGAAAGGTCGACGATGATGTCTGCATCGCGTTGATCGATCGAGATGACATCGTGGCCATCGGCCTCGAGGAGTCTACGTAGCGCGCCGCCGATTCCGGTTGGCCTTCCCTCCGTCAGTGCCGAGCCCGTGACTGCGTAGATACCCATTACCCCTCCCTCCCGAACTTGTTCATTTCACGTTTGCCACGAGGCCACGCAGGAAGAATCGACAGTAGTCGTAGATCGACTCGTCGAACCGGCTCCGAACGGCGCTGAATTCCTTGCGCCGCATGACCTTTTCGACGACCGGCGAGTGGTCGGCACTCGGCCACGATCCTGCGATCGCCGCGTAGAAAAACCGCATGAAGAGCGGCATCTGATCGTCGCTCAACTCGGGAATCGCCCGTTGGACGTCGTCGACAGTTTCGAACGCCGCCCCATTGAAGCGCCGCTTGAAGTGCATCACGGTCTCCGCGCTGACGTTGCGCTCCAGCACCGACGAAAGCGTGCTCGAGAGCATGCAGAACCGCGGGCGCCTCGCTGTCGCCTCCGCGAAGACCTTCGCCACGCCATCGATGTCGCCCGAGCCGGCGAGCGGCTCCAGGCGTTCCTCGATTTCGGACGCCCACTCCTCGACTTCTTCGACGGCCACCTCCAGGAGGATCGCCTCGCGGCTCTCGAAGTAGCGGTAGCAGCTCGCCTTGGAGACCCCCGAAACCCGGCCGATCTCGGAAAGCGTCGTTCCCTCGACGCCCCAATCGTCCAGGAGTGACTTCGCCGCGGCGAGAATCGCCTCACGGCGTGCAGCCTTCTCCTCGGGGCGGCGAGCGCGCTGCCACTTCGCGCGGGTCGACTCCCCGGCTTTCTCTCGATCCTGACTCATCGCGGGGGAAGATAGGTCGGATGTTGACAACGGACCAGTGGTCTATTATTTAGAAACCGACGGTTTGTTATTTATCCACACCCCCCGAATCCGGAGTCACCCACCATGAAGTACCTCCCGCTCGGAAATACGGGCCTCTACGTCTCGCAGCTCACCCTCGGCGCCATGACCTTCGACAACGAAGACGGGATGTTCGGGAAGATGATCGGCGCCACCGGTCAGGAGCTGGCCACCCGAATGGTCGACCTCTCCATCGAGGCGGGCGTCAACCTCTTCGACACGGCCAACATCTACGGCATGGGCGAATCCGAGGTCATGCTCGGCAAAGCCCTCGGCGCTCGGCGCGGCGACGTGCTCATCGCCACCAAGTTCAACAACCCGATGGGGGGCGGACCGAACGCGGTTGGCAGCAGCCGTCTCTCTGCGATCCGCGAGTGCGAGAACAGCCTGCAGCGCCTCGGCACCGACTGGATCGACCTCTACCAGGTTCACAGCTTCGACGACACGACGCCGCTCGAAGAAACGCTCCGCGCCCTCGACATGCTCGTGCAGCAGGGCAAGGTGCGCTACATCGGCCTGTCGAACTACGCCGCGTGGCAGATCGCGATGGCCGACGGGATCTCGCGTCGACTCGGTATCGAACGCTTCTGTTCGGTTCAGGCCTACTACTCGCTCGTCGGCCGTGAACTAGAGCGGGAGATCATCCCGGCTTCACTCGATCTCGGTCTGGGCATCCTCGTCTGGAGCCCGCTTGCAAGTGGATTCCTCTCAGGCAAGTACACGCGGGACAGCGCGGCGGAGGGGCGACGGGCGACGATCCAGGTTCCCCCGGTCGACGAGGAGAGTGGTTTCGAGATCGTCGACGTGGCTCGCAAGATCGCCGATCAGCACGGCGCATCAGTGGCTCAGGTTGCACTGGCCTGGCTGCTTCACAAGCCCGGCGTGACGAGCGTGATCGTCGGCGCCCGCAAGGAAGAGCAGCTGCTGGACAACCTGGGTGCGGCCGACCTCGAACTCTCCGCAGAAGACATGAGCCGCCTCGACGAAGTGAGCAAGCTCAAGCGGGAGTACCCGCAATGGACTTCCGGCTCCCCCAAGCGGGGCCAGGACCTGGCG
>JANQEL010000028.1 GCA_028278345.1 Myxococcota bacterium | reverse complement strand
GTCCATGGCGTCCGTGAAATCCCTGAAGTCGAAGCCCGTGGTCGCGGTGGCGGCCGCTTCGGGAAGCCCGAGGTCGGCGTTCGTGAAGTTCACACAGCGCAGGGTGCCGTCGTCGGTGTTCTCGAAGAGATCGAACGGCGCGTTGATGAAGCTCACGCCGGTGAAGTTCACGGCCTCCTGATCGTTGCAGTCCGTGCTGCCTACGAGATCGGCGCTCGTGAAGTCCGGACAATCGGCATCGCCTGCGGTCGCGCAGACGGTCGCGTTGGTGAAGAGGGTGCCGTTCAGGTTGGAGCCCGTGAAGTCGGCGAGGCGCACGTCGCCCTGGTCGAAGTTCGCGCGGGTGAAGTCCAGGTTGGAAAGGTCGTAGTCGCGCAGCGTCTGCTGGGTGAGCTGGAGGCCCGAAAGGTCCGAGTCGACCTGCTGGAAGAACTGGGTGTCGGTCAGATCGGGTACCTCGAAGTCGCGGAACTCGGTGTTGAAGATCTCGGCGCAGCTGAGCTGGGCGTCGGTGAAGGTCGCGCAGTCGGTGGTGCCGATGCAGATCTGCGAGATCCCGATCAGCATCGTGTTCGAGAGGTCGGCGTTGCTGAAGTCGGTGTTCTCGATGATCGCGCCGGTGAGGTCGGCACCGCTGAGGTCGAAGCCCGAGAGATCGAGGCCGCGAAGATCGGCCCCCACCAGTTCGGTGCCCGAGAAGAAGTCGTTGTCGACGGTCATCGAGGCGAGGGTGGTGTCGAACTGCACGCTGTCGAAGCTCGCGCCGTCGAGCCCGGCCCCCACACCCGAGAAGTCGGTGCCCGTGAGGGTCGCGGTGTCGAAGTTCCAGTTCCGCAGGTCGAGGCCGCTGAAGTCGAAGCCCGTGAGATCCTTCGCCGAGAGGTTGATCCCCTCGGCGTCGTCCGCGGTCTGCCCCTCACCCGGCACGAAGTCGAGCTTGTTCGCGAAGAGCAGCGTCAGGCCGGTGATGTCGGTGCTCGTGAGATCGATTCCGTCGATCTGCGCGTTCTCGAAGCGGGTGCCAGCGTCGAAGTTCGCGTCACCGAAGTCGACGCCGCTCAGGTCGGAGTTCGGGAAGGTCGCCCCCGTGAAGTCCGCACCCGAGAAATTGGCATCGACGAGCAGGCTGTCGTTGAACGCGATGCCCGTGAACCTCGTGCAGACCTCGACGTCGTCGATGTCGTCGCACACGCCCGTCGCGCCCGTGAGGTCGGCGAACGAGAACATCGCCGTTTCGAAATCCGAGGTGCTCACGTTGATCCCGACCATCGAGGTCATCGAACTCGCCGTACCGTCGAAGGTCGCACCGGTGAAGTCGGTGTTCACCGCGACGGCGTTGTCGAGGTCGGCCTCGTCGAACGACGATGTGGGGAACGATGTACGCGAGAGGTTGGCGTTCGTGAGATCCGCGCCCGGGAAACCCTCGCAGCCGGTCGTACAGGTGTTGACCGCGCCATCGAAGCTCGCGGCGGCGAGGTTGGCGTCGTCGAACATCACGCCCGTCACCGTCGCTTCGGCGAAGCTCACGCCCTGGAGACTCGAACCGACGAAGTGGAGCCCGCTGACGTCGGCTCCGGCGAAGCTGCCGCCATCCAGTTGCACATGACTCAGGTCGTCGATCAGCGCGGACGGCTGGTCGACCGAGCAGGCCATGAACTGCCCCCAGTCGATGCCCTGCGCCGAGATGTTGTAGGCGCCGTGGGGCAGCGCGGTCTGGCCGACGAAGGCGCCCGCGAAGTTCGCGCAATCGAAACAGCTTTCGGTGACGTCCGGGTCCGGCACCACGCTGCAACCGAGATCTGCGCTGTCGAAGACGACGTCGGTCAGCGTGGCGTTGCTGAAGTCGGCTCTGCCGAGATCGGCATCGTCGAAGCGGGCATCGCTGATATCGGCGTTGGTGAAGTCGGTGGTTTCCTGGCTGTTCGTTTCGAGGAAGTCGCACAGGTCGGTATCCGCGTCGTCGGCGTCCTCTTCCGGAAGACAGGTCGTACGCGTGAAGCGGAAGTCGGCGTCGTCGATCACCGTGTCGGCGAAGCGCGCTCCAGCGATGTGTGCGAAGGGCAGGGTGAACCCCGACAGCGTCAGATTGCGCCAATCGCTGCCGCGCAGATCCGAGTCGTTCAGGATCGAGAGGCCGTCGACCGTCGCTCCCGGGCCCACCGTGAGGCAACTCCAGGTGTTGGGCGACTCGCTGGTCTGGAGACAGGGGTCGACGAGCGCCGCCCAGGTCGCGTCGACCAGCGTCGATGCAGTGAAATCGGCATCCGCGATCACGATCTCGTCGTCGTCGAAGGCGGGGCCGAACAGCGAGCCGGTGAGATCGGCGCCCGTGAAATCCGCCTCGCTGAAATCGGGGCACAGGCTCTGGGGGTCGTCGTCCTCTTCGTCGGGATCCGCGATGCAGCGGAACTGGCTGTCGCGCAGGGAGGTGCCGATGAAGTCGGTGCGCACGAACTGCCCGCCGCGGACCGTGGCGCGCCGCATGTCCACCCCCGAGACGTCGACATCCGTGAAGTCCACGCGCTCGAGATAGATGTCGTCGAGATCGGTGCCGACGAAGGTCGTCGCCCCATCGAAGGTCGAGTCCACGATCTCGGCCAGCGTCGAGTCCGCACCGTCGAGGGTCGCGCCCGCGAAGTCGCTCCCGATCACGATCGCCCGGCGCAGCATGGCGTCGGTGAAGTCGGCACCGGTGAAGTCGTTGCTGTCGAGCCTGGCACCCGCGAAGTCGGTCTGGATGAAGGTCGCGGCGTCGAAGAGGGTGTCGAGGATCGTGCCGTCGCTCCAATCGGCCCCGTCGAAGCGCGCGCCACTGAAGATGCTGTCGGTCAGGACGGAGTCGCTGAAGTCGGGACAGCCCGTACTGGGGAGCATCTGGCAGCCGGCGTCTTCGCCTGCCCCGCCGAGGATGTCCGTGTTGAACTCGCCCGAATAGTCTTCGCCCTGGTGGGGGATCATGGCGGCCACGTTGTCCGCAAAACGACCCGCCCAGGCGACGCGATCACCCATCCCGCTAAGCACCAGGGCGGCGATCAGGGAGAGGCGAAGCGTCTTGGTCGTGGATTGGATCGACATGGTCACCACTCAGTCCCCGAACACATCGAGGATGTCGCTTCCGCGCACGAAGCGGGAAGGATGGATGGCCTCGGCGAACTGCTCGAGGCTGATGCCCTCGGGCTTGATCGTGGCGAGCCAACGCGATTGCACGCGGGTGTACTCGCCGGGGGTGAGCCCCAGGTTGCGGTGATAGGAGAAGAGGGCGTCGAGATCTTCGAGGGCCAGGTAGGCGTCGAATTGCGAACTCGGGCGGTTGCGCAGGTAGCGGCGGAACTCGAAGCCGAGGACGCGTCGTGCGCCACTCTCGAGCAGGTAGTCGTCGAGGGCCTTTTGCAGGATCGCGCGAACCTCCTCGGCCTTCGAATCGTTCTCGCCGAACAGACGCAGGTGTCGGTCGGCCACGGCCTGGGCGTCGCGCGCCAGGATGCGCGAGGTCGAAACCTTCACGCGCCGATCGGCGCGCGTCGGTAGATCGCCACCCACGTCGTCGACGATGCCCGCACCTTCGACGCGAGAGCGCAAGGCGTCCGTGCGATCGGGCTCGACCGCGATGTCGATGCGAGAGAGCAGGGCGTCCTGCACGGTCTGTTGGGGATCGCCGAGGTGGGTCGCGAAGGCGGTCACCACCGAGGGATCGGTGAGCCGGGTGTCGAAGATGTTCGAGTAGTCGTCGCGCGTCGCGCCCTCGGGATGCAGATCGGGAATGCCGCCGTCGAACTCCTGATTGAAATCCGATGCGCGGATCTGTCCGCCGTTCGGCTCGAGTTCGACGAGCAGGAAGCCCTCGAGGTCGGGGTGCTCGGCGTAGGGGTTCTCCAGGCCGAAGACCGGGGCGCGTCCCGAGCCCGAGGTCTCGATCTCGCCGTCGAAGGAGATCGTGTTGGCGACGTAGTCGACGCCGGAGTCGCGACGCTCGCGGCCGTCGAAGCCGATGTAGTCGCCGGCCGCGCGCAGCAGCAGCACGATGCGGTCGGCCACCACGTCGATCGTCACGGCCGAGAGGTCACCCAGGGCCGCGAGCAGCGTGCCGGCGTCACCGATCGAAAGGGCACCGCCCACGCTCATCTTCTCGCCCTCGGCCATGCGGAAGCGCGTGACGTCGAAGTGCAGATCGCCGCTGCGCTTGCCGATGGTGGCGGTCGACGACTCGCGGGCATTGTCGGGGACGAAGCCCGTGGCCTCGTCGAGGTCGGCCTCGCGCGTGCCGAAGAACTCGACGCGATCGGCGCTCACCATCTGGAGCACGCCGTCGTTGTCGAAGGAGACGCGGGCGACGTCGCTCTGGCTCGGATCGAGGTTTACGCGCAGGACGCTCTCGGGCCCGGCGGCGTCGCGCACGAGATCGATGTTGCCGCCGAAGATCACCTCTTCGCGCACGTTCAGCGTCAGGTTGGCTTCGACGGCGGGGTCGTCGGAGCGGATGTCGCTGCTGAAATCGAAGGTGTCCCCCGTGAGGACGGCCGCGCCGTCGATCTCGACGTCGCCGTGGTAGGTCTGATCACCGGTGGTCGAGATCGCAGTCGGGTCTGCGGTGCCGTCGAAGCGGATCCGCGCCTCGTCGTGAAGCTCGCCGATCACGAGCGATGCGAATTGGGCGTCGACCGCGCGCCCCGCATCCTGGGCACTGATCACGACGTCGGCGTCGCTCATGATGTCGTTTCCGTTCACGAAGAGGTTCACCAGGTTCGGCGCTTCATTGGTGCCGCCGCGCAACTTCGCCGCGAGCTCGCTCGTGATCTCGACCCCGGCGTTGGTCGCGACGAGCTCGTACGCAACCGGGCTGTTCAGGCTGCTGCCGATGAATTGATCGATGCTCGCGATCGTCGAGCCGTCGATGGCACTGCCATCGTGTTCGATGCGGAAGCGCAGCCCCTCACCGAGGCTCGTCGCCGAGGCGCGGAAGAGTACGTCGGGATCGTCGGCTCTCACGATGTCGTTCCCGTCGGCGCGCAGGATGATCTCCCGCGCCGAGAGATCGACGCTGTCGTAGAGGGTGAGGTCGGTGTCGCCGCCGGCCTCGTCGGCGAGTTCGATCACGCCGCCGCGTAGCACATCGACCGTGCTCGCCTGGAGTTCCAGGCGGGAGACCAGCCCACCGCCGTTGGCCCCCTGGAAGGTGGTGCTGAGATTGCGCACCTGGATCGAACCGCCTTCGCTGATCAGGCGGATCACACCGAACTCGTCCGGTCCGGCCCCGCCGCTCAACTGCGATGGATCGATGATGAGGGATTCGCCGTCACCCGCGTCGGCGATGTCGTCGACGAAGCCGGCGTCCTGGCGCACCTCGAAGATCGAGTCGGAACCGTCGTCGCTGTCGTCGCTATCGACCAGCACGAAGGTCGGCATGTTGGTGGTGAGGTCGACGGCCGGCAGCTCGCCATCTTCGGCGAGTTCGCCGCTCTCCCCGGCCTGCAGTGCGACCTGGTTTGCGGTGATCGTCACGCCCGATTCGAAAGAAATGTCCCCGTCTCGTCCCCCGAGCCCGGCGCGCAGCTGGAAGTTCTCGGCCACGGTGACGTCGAGGTCCATGGCATCGGCGCTACTGCCGAATACGAAGCTGTGGTCGGCGCCGACGACGAGACGTTCGAGGTCGTAGGCAGTGGGGACGGAGCGGTCCCAATCGACCGTGGCCCCTTCGTTGTGCAGGGTGATGAAGAGCGCGCTGCCATTGACCGAGCTGGCCGCGACCTCGACGTCGCCCTCGAGGGATTCGAGGAAGAGATCCATCGCCGCATCGTCCGGGTCATCGGGGTCGCCGTCGTGCACCGTAAGGTCCGCGTTGTTGAGGGCGCCGCGCAGGGCGGTCAACTGTGCCCGTGTGATCGTGGCTTCCTGGAAGAAGGAGACCGTGTTCGGGACGGTGTTCGGCGTGGTAGCGGCGTCGAATGCGATCGGCGTGAAGGCTTCCGCTTCGTCCTCGGTTTGGAAGCGTTCGAAGTCAGTGAAGGTGAAGGTCGTGTTGCTCATTGCCGGGGCGTCGGGCTCGAACAGCACGCGCAGATCGTCGATCTCGTCGTTGAGATCGGAGGCGCGCAGGTCGAGCAGGTCCGCGCGCACCTCGAGTTCGAAGGGGTCGCCTTCGGTTTCCGAGAAGTGGCTCCACAGTGCCAGGTCCTGCTCGTCGGCTGAGCTGATCGCGACGCGCTCGCCGCTCAGGATCAGCTTCGAGTCCGCCGTCGGCGGTGCGTCGCTCGCGTCGATCTCGATTGCGGCGAAAGCGGTGTTGCCGTCCGCGACGCTGTCGTAGTCCGAATGGATCACGTGCACGTCCGGCGCACGATCCTCGAAGAAATCCTCGGAGGTGGCGATGGTCGAGGAGTCGATCGGCGCGTCCTGGCGGAAGACGAAGAGGTCGACCTGATCGTCGGCCGCGCCCTTGAAGACGGGTTTGTGCTCGGCGTCGCGGTCGAGGACGATGCGCGACTGGTTGTTTCCGGCGAGCCCATCGCCGGCCACGAGGCGGATCTCGTCCGCCACGATCTCGAACGCGGTGTCGTCGCCTTCTTCGGGGCTGCCGTCGAAGCTCAGGTCGCCTGTGCCCGACAGCCCCGCGCGGATCGTCAGCACCACCGGGTTGACGCCGTCGCTCAGGGTGATCTGGTCGTTGTGGGTGCGGGTGTACGTGAAGGCCTGGGTGCCGCCGATGTCGAGGCCCCGCACCTGAAGCGTGGCGTCGGTCATTCCCGTGGCGAAGTCGGCGAGGATGCCGTCGCGCGCGTGCAGCGCAAGGAAGGTGTCGGTGAGCTTCGAGGTCTGGATGGGATCGTCGCCGCCGATCTGTCCGCCATCCGAGCGCAGGTTGTAACGAACGCCGTCGACGCCGCCGGCGAACTGCGTCACGTCGGGGATCGCGTCGTTGTCGATCGTTGCCGCCTGGCGCAGGGTGAATTCGGGCGCGGCCGCGCTGCCGAAGGCGAAGTCGACGGTGGAGGTGCCGTCTTCGATGGCGACGACCCGCGAACTCTCGCCCGTGGTTCCTCCATCGCCGGCCCAGAGCACGATCTCGTGTGCCGAGAGCGTCGGGTCGTTCGAGAAGAGGAGGTCCCCGCTGCCGCCGGCACCGCCGCGCAACACGAGGCGCTCCGCTTCGCTGGTCTCGCCGCCATCGGCCAGATCGAGATCCGCTGCGACGATCAAGTGTGCGTTCGTCTCGGGGATGTCCTCCGTCGGTGCGTTGAGGAGGGTGCCGAGGGCGCCGGCGGTGATCTCGACCACCCGCGCGTCGGCGTCGTCGATCGCGGTGGCGAGATCGCTGTCGATCGTCAGCGCCTCGTAGGATTCGATCTCGAGGGTGTCGGCCGAAAGGATGGTGGGGCTCGAAACGTCGATCCCCTCGCGTGCGCCGAAGGTCATCGTGTCGCTCGCCGTTGCGGTCAGCCCACCGAGGTCGAGTTCGCCGTCATTCGAGCGCAGGGTCAGGTTCTCGACGTCGAAGCTTCCCGACTGGAACTGGTTGGCGGCCGGAATGTCTGCGACATCGAGATTGGCGTCCTGGCTGATCGTGAGGTCGAGGGGGTTCGCGTCGCCAGCGCTGTTGCTGAACTGGAGCGACGCGTCACTATCCGCAAAGGAGATGCGCGCGGCGTTCTGTCCACCGAAACCGTCACCCGCATTGAGTTGGATGGCGTCTGCCGAGACGGTGATGTTTCCGGTGCCCTCGACGGTAGTGTCGAAGCTCAAACGCGCGACTCCGTCGCCACCGGCGCTCAAGATGACGTTGTCGTCGGCTGCGATGATGACGTCGTCGGCTTCCGGGCGAATCGACATGCGACCGCGGGCATCGAGCAGGATGTCTCCGGAAATCGGGTCGGCTTCGGGGTCCGGTGTGCCGGAATAGCTCGCGTCGAGAGTGCCCTCGACGAAGTCGATGCTGCCATTGCTCTCGACGAAGATGTCGCCGCCATTCGTCGAGATGTCGGGGCGATCGCCGGCGTCGGAGTCGCCGATTTCGACGCGCGCGAACACGAAGCCGTCGCTGCGGATCTCGACGTTGCCCCCGGCCTGGTCGTCCGCGGCGTCCACACTGTCGGTGTCGATGTCGCCGAGCAGGCGAACGATCGTGCGGGCGTCGTCGCGCTCCTGACTCGCCGGGTCGACGAAGGCGTCGAGGGTGACGCTCGCGCGGTCGGTCTGGATCGTTGCGGCATCGCCGAGTTCGACGACTCCCGTTTCGTTCAGGCTGTCGTTTGCGGGCAGGGTGCGTGAGGCCTCGAGGATCACGTTCCCCGTGCCGCTGTCGATCGCCCCCTCGTAGAAGACGCTGCCCCCTGCGGCATCACTGCGTCGCGCCGCGGCGCGATCGCCACCGGAGAGGGTCACCGAGCCGCCGTCGGTCGTGATGCTGCTGCCCGCTTCCCCGAGCACGTCACCCCCCACGGCGATTTCGCGATCGGCGTCGTCGGGATCCTCCACCACGCGCGCGAAGGCCCCGACCAGGACGTCTCCACCCCGGGTATCCATGTCGAGGGTGACATCCGTGTCGATCGAGGTGCCGGCCGCCAGCGTCGCGTCGCCGCCTTCGGCGAGGACCGTCACGCCGCCGCCTTCGGTGGTGATGTCGGCGTTCAGGTTCACGTTGGCGCCGGTGAAGTTGACCGCGCCGCCACCGGTCTCGACGTCCGCGTTGAGGGTGAGGTCACCGAGATGGTCCGCGGGAAGCTGGCCGTCGACATCGGCGAGCTCGTCCTGGCCTTCGGCGTTGGCGCGGAAGTCGAGGCTGAGTGCGAGCACCGGGGTGCTGTCGACCGCGTCGATCCGGCCGTCGATCACGATGTCGTCGGCGGCGAGCAGGATGAGGCTGGCTTCGGTGTCGGGCAGGGCGTCGCCATCGCTGAAGGTGAGGTCGGTGAGCAGGCGGATGTCGCCCTCCTGAGTGCCGTCGTCGTTGCCCGAACCCGAGGTCGTGAGCGTCACGTTCGCGCCGCTCGCAAGCGCCTGCTTCAGCAGGGCCACATCGATCTCGGAAGTCGCGTCGTCGGCGCTGGCCTGCACCGTGGGGGAGAAGACCAGCTCGGGGTCGTAGCTCGGGTCTTCGCCGAGTTGATCGTCGAGGTCGCCCGCACCCGCGACGATGTCGATGTTGAAGGGATCGAGCAGCCAATCGCCGCCGCGGTCCTCGCTGCGTCCGCTGCGCGTCGAAACCAGGGGGCTCGACGTGACGTCGAGGAAGGCGCGGCCGGAGGTTTCGACGAAGCCGCCATTGCCGCCGAGCCAGCCGCCCTGGGCCGAGATCGTGCCGTGGCTCTGCGTGGTGCCGTCGGACCAGACGATGATCTCGCCGCCATCGCCATCGTGGGTGGCGTCGGCGCGAAGCGTCGTGTCGCGCCCCACGTAGGTCTGCTTCGCGGTTCGCGTCTCGCCTCCGCCCGCCCGCGCACCGCCGACCCGGATGCGCCCGCCGCCGGCGCCCCCCGAGGCGTCGAGCACCGCGCGGTCGGCGATCGCGACGTAGTCGCCGAGCACATCGATCGCGCCGCCGAACTCGTCCTCGCCCGTAGCGGAGGCGTCGAGCAGTGCGTCTCCCGCGACTTCCACCAGACTGCCGGCGCCGCCTTCGAGCTGGATCTCGCGGGCGCGGATGCGACCGGTGTTGCGAATCGCGTAGGAGAGCATGTCGCCCGCCAGCATGCGAACTGCGCCGTCGCCGGCGTCGATGTTCCCGCTGTTCTCGATGGCGGGTTCGCCGTCGAAGGCCGCCGCGGTCGCAGCCCTCGTCGTGCTTTCGGGGAGCACCGCGCGAATCACCACGTTGCTGTCGTGATTTCGCAGCCAGATCTCGTCTCCCACCACCATGCTCAGCGCGCCGTCTTCGATCACGATCTCGCCGCGGTTGAGCACCCGGGCCCCGGCGAGCAGTGCGCTGCCCGCGTGGATCGTTCCGAGGTTCTCGACGACGCCGTCGAGGCCGGTCGCGTGGAGTTCCCCCGCGCGGAAGGCGTCCTCGTCCACGGTGCCCGCGATGTCGGCGACCATCCCGCCGACGTCGAGGTAGGAACCATCGGCGCGCAGGATCCCCGCTTCGTTCGCAAAGACGCAGTTCGCCTCGCATACCACCATGCCGCGGAAGACCGACATCTGGATGCCCGAAGCCTGGTTGAGCACGCTTTCGCCCGAGTTCTGGATGAAGGTCAGCGTGTTGTCGGCCTGCTGATCCATCACGTCCCACTGCACGACGGCGTTGCGGGTGTCCTGATCGAAGGTGGTGCGGGCGTCGGTGTTCTCGACGAAGTGGCCGTCGTTCGTCGTCGCATTGCCGACCGCGGTGTGGGTCGTGTCGGCGAGGGCGGTGGCGGGGCTCACGAAGAACGAAAACAGCGTGAGCCACGCGATCGCGCGCTCGCCGCGGGTGTGCGGCGAAGCCGGGCATCGATCAACGGGGGTTCTGCTGCTGCGCTTCAGCTTCATGGAACTCGGGGTTTTCGCTCTCTTCGCGCGCGTCATCAGTACATCACGCTGAAGAGGAAATGGAATTCGCCGCTCTTGTCGATCGGGTCGCGGCCGGCATCGTTGCTGTGGTGCTCGTAGACGCCGCGCGCCCAGTCGACGCGCGCCCGCAGGTTGCCCTTGAAGGTAGCTTCGAGGCCGACACCGACGGAGGTCAGGAACTGGTCGAACTCGAGGACGTCCTCGCCCCCGTTGCGATCGCTGTACCCCATGTCGACGAAGGTGCGAATGATGAAATCCCAGTCGGGTCGGCCGTACACCTGCTGGGGAGATGCGCGAAAGTCGCCGATCACCGGCAGCTGCATCGGCCGGCGCTGCACGGGCAGGGCGCGCGGGAGGTGGAAGCGGTACTCGACGCTCCCGACGTAGGTCGAGTCGCCGACCGCGGTGCCCTGGGAGAAGCCGCGCACGCTGTACAGGCCGCCGATCACCTGCGACACCTGGGGCAGCAGCCGCGCGTCGTCGAAGGCCTGTTGGCCGCGGAAGCTCAGGGCAATCTCGTGGGCCAGCGTCGAGCTTTCTTCCGTGGTCGGGTCTTCCCAGGCTTCGCGATCGAGCAGGGGCTCGAGGTAGTGGCTCACGCCGAGGTTCCACTGGAGCAGGGTCCAGTCGTCGTCGACGCGCGTGCGGGCCTGGGCCGTGAGATCGCGGTCGCTTCCCTTGACACTGCCGAACTCGAAGGCCAGCCGACCGCGCATATTCGAGTAGGCGTTGGTGCGCTCGAAGCGCGCGCCGAAACCGCCCGATGAAATATCGACCACGCCGTCGTTCGCGCTCGATTCGTTTTCGAGATCGACTTGACGGAGGCGTCCCCCGGCAAACACGTCGACGAAGAGGTTCTCGTGTTGCCAGACCTGGAAGATCGCCTCACCGCCGATGTTCCAATCCTCGGTGATGAGTTCGGTGACTTCGTTCTCGACCAGCTTGCCGAGGTCGACTTCCACCCGGCTGTAGCCACCACTCAGGCGCCAGCGCAGGTTGTCGAGGCCCCACCACGGAATCTTGTCCCGATCGACCCAGGCCAGATACGGCGGCTCGAAGCCACTGGTCTTCATCCAGCGCGGACGGCGGCTGCGGAACCACGGCGCTTCGTACGCGCCGTTGATGCCGTTCAGGTTGTTCCACCCGGCGTTCAGGTATTCGAGCACCAGGATGTCGTCGTTGCCGGTCAACTGGCGGTGGATCACACCGAGGCGGCTCTGCCAGGGATTGGTGCGGCGCGTGCCGGTGTCGGCCACCTGGAGGTAGGGGGTCCAGGGGCGCGCTTCGTGGACGCGGTAGTCGAGGGCCACACCGGTGCCCTCCTGGGAAGAAGCCAGAGAGGCTTCGACGTGGCGACCTGGGTGCCGATTCAACTGGTGCAGGTAGTCCTCGAGGACGTCGCGTCGCAGCAGATCGCTCGTGCCTTCTTCGGCCAGCACCGCGGGCTGCAGGGGAGAGTCGTCGCGGATGCGACCGTGCGCCTTGTGGTTGACCAGCCAATTGCCCGTGATGCGATCGCCGACCGCGATCGTGCGCACCTCCTCGATGCGCCCGGTCGAGACGGCGAAGCGCAGGGTGAAGTTTCCCTCGTCGCGCAGATCGCGTTCTTCGTGGGGTTCGAGATCCTCGGGGTGGGGCAGCACGAAGACACCCATCAGGCCGAGTTTCTGTACATCGCGGAGCAGGGCGCGCGAGATCACCGCGAGTGCGCTGGCGTGGTAGCGCTCGACCGGCTGGGGCAGGCCCCGGAGTGAGACCACTTCTCCCGGCGCGTCGGGCCGCGGGGCCACGTAACCCGTGGGTGTCGCGAGCAACTTCACCTTGCGCGGCAGCACACCGCCGAGGGCGGGATGATCGTCGTGGTCTTCGAGGTAGCCGATCGCGAACTGGCCGACCGCGAAGGCGGGGCCGTCCTGTTCGCCGGCCTCGCTTCGCACCTCCGCTTCGAGTGCTTCCTGAGCAAAGGCGGGCAAGCCGGCGAACCCGAAGACGAAAAGCAATGCCGATGCATATCTGTGCACGACGGCGCGCAGCGGCGCGCCCCCTCGCAGCGTCGACTCGGCGGGGCGCGCGCGGTGCAGTCGTGCAGAACTGGCGGCGCGCGATCGTCGGGATTGCATTCCGGGGGCTTCTACCGGGGTCTTCCCAGTCTCGGGCGGGGTTGGGGTCAAACGGCGGGATCGCTGGCGAACTTAGACACCCGACACACAGGAAATTGTTCGCCGAACCCACCGTTTCTGGGAGAAAAAACGCGACGCGGCGAGGCGGTGCGCGAGCGCGCCGAACTTTAGCGAGCGAGCCGAAATTGGCGAGGTGGCGGGCAGTTGAACGGTACAGTGGCCGGCCCACCCCCTGCCGGAGATCCCATGAGCGACATCCTCTTGATCGAGCGAAACGACGGTGTCGCCACCGTCACCCTGAACCGTCCGGAAGCGATGAACGCCCTCTCACGGGAGCTTCAGACCGCGATCGGCGATGCCTTCAGCAGCCTCGAGGCCGATGGCGACGTGCAGGTGGCGGTGCTCACCGGCGCCGGTCGCGCCTTCAGCGCGGGGCTCGATCTGAAGGAACTCTCGAAACCCCGCGAAGAGCAGTCGGGAGAGCGACCCTATCGCGACCCCGTGAGTGCGATGGACGCCTTCAGCGGACCGATCATCGGGGCGATCAACGGCCACGCGATCACGGGGGGCTTCGAGATCGCGCTCGCCTGCGATGTCCTGTTGGCGTCGACCCGGGCGATCTTTGCCGACACGCACATCCGCATGGGGATCATGCCGGGTTGGGGTTTGAGCCAACGGCTCTCGCGCGTCGTCGGGATCGGCCGCGCGAAGGAGATCTCGCTGACGGGCAACTTCGTTCCTGCGGAACGCGCCCTCGAGATCGGTCTCGTGAGCCGGGTGGTCGAACCGGATGAGCTGCTTCCCACAGCGCTGGCCCTGGCCGCCGACATGGCGTCGTGTGATCCCCATTTTCTGCGCGGCTACAAGCGTCTGATCGACGACGGCTACGCGATGACCTTTGGCGACGCCATGAAGTACGAGGACTCGCGGCCGTTCGCGCATCTCACGAACATGAGCCCCGAATCGATCGCCGAGCGACGCAAGCAGGTCACCGCGCGGGGGCGCACGCAGTAGGCACGGGTTCGCGGCTACGTGAACGGGTTGTGCGCGACTTCCCAGTAGAAGCCATCGGGATCGCGGAAGTAACCCGAGTAACCGCCCCAGAAGACCTGCTGCCCGTGCTTCACGAGTTCGGCGCCGGCAGCGACGGCTTCTTCGAGGGTCGCGTCGACGGCTTCGGGGGATTCGACGTTGTGGGCCAACGCGAAGCCCTGAAAGCCCGAACCCTCGGGTGCGATCGTGATGTCCTCGGCGAGTTTGTCGCGCGGGTAGAGGGAGAGCATGGTTCCCGCGGTTTCGAAGAAGGCGATGCCCTCCGGTCCTTCCTTGCGCGGCAGCCCGAGCCCTTTCTGGTAGAAATCGATCGCGCGTTCGAGGTCGGCGACGCCGAGGGTGATGATCGTGATGTGGGGCTTCACTTCGCTTCCTCCCGGGGTCGCGCCTGGGGCTGGGTTTCGAAACGCGGCACCTCGCCCGCCTCGAAGACCCAGGGCTGCGCGGAGCGCGTCCAGACGTGGGCGCGCGGCGTGAGCGCGTCGCGTTGCTCGAAGGCGCCGACGCGCAGGCTCAGGTAGCCCTCCTCGCCGGGGGCCGGCCCGCCGTAGACCGAGGTGCCGCAGTTTGGACAGAAGGCGAGGCTGCGCTTGTTTCCGCTCTCGGCGGTCTTCAAGTAGCTGCGCAGCTCGCCCCGCGTCGTGCGGAAGCTTCCGGGGGTCGCGCGGACCACCGTGCGAAACGCCGTGCCCGATTGCGTCTGGCAGTCGTTGCAGTGGCAGGCGAAGACCGCAGCCGGATCGACCTCGGCTTCGTACGCGACCTCACCACACAAGCAGGCTCCATTGATCTTCATGCGGCCTCCATCGAGCGCTCGGATCGGCCTCGCCAGCGTACTGGACGAGCCGGCGTTAGCCTCCCGCGCCATGAAGATTGGTGTCGTGATCCTGCCAGACGATCGCTGGGACGTAACGCGCGAACGCTGGGTGCGCGCCGAGGCCCTCGGCTTCGCCCACGCCTGGACCTACGATCACCTCACCTGGCGCGACATGCGCGACGGCCCCTGGTTCGGCGCCATGCCGACCCTCACCGCGGCTGCGCTCGCGACCTCGACCCTGCGGCTCGGCACCCTGGTGACCTCGCCGAACTTCCGCCACCCGGTCCCCCTCGCCAAGGAGTTGATGACCCTCGACGACATCAGCGGCGGGCGCCTGCAGGTCGGGATCGGAGCCGGTGGCGACGGTTGGGATGCGTCGGCGATGGGGCAGCAGGATTGGACGCCGCAGGAGCGCGCCGATCACTTCGAGGAGTTCATCGGGTTGCTCGACCGTCTGCTCGTGCAGCCCGAGACGAATCACGCAGGGCGTCTCTACAGCGCAAAGGATGCGCGGGCGCTCCCGGGCTGTGTGCAACGTCCGCGTCCTCCCTTCATCGTCGCGGGGGCGGGGCCGCGGGGCATGAAGCTCGTGGTGGAGCACGGTGCTGGTTGGGTCGCGGTGGATGGACGTGATGCCACCCCCGAGAAACTCGCGCGCCTTCACGACGTCTGCGCGAAGGAAGGCCGCGACCCGGCGAGCCTGCGCAAGATGGCGTTGCTGGGCTTCCTCGAGACTCCGATGGCGAGTCTCGAAGCCTTCCGCGACTGCGTCGGTCGCTACGGCGAGATGGGCTTCAGCGACGCGATCGTGCACTGGCCGCGGGGCAGCGAGCCCTTCGAAGCGGACGAGGGGATCCTCGACGAAATCGAGGCCGATCTGTCCACAGCGAACTCAGGCTGAATCGAGCTTCGCGATGATGGCTTCGAGGGCCTCGGCGCTCGCCTCCTCGAGGGGCGCGCAGCCTTCGAGGACGTCTGCGACGTCGGAGTCGGCCTGCTGCTTCGCGAACGAACGCCACGTTGCGGCGCCCAACCGCTCCGCCGCGGCCTGAAGCGCGAATTGATCCCGCAGCGAAAGGGAGGAGAAGAGCGCCGCGTACTTCTCCGGCAGTTCGGGATGTCGCTCGCGCATCGTTTCCTGGAGCGCCCCCGCATCGTCGCGCAGGGCTTCCACGCGCAGCGCGACCTCCTCTTCGCGAGCCGCACAGGCGAGGAGCGTCTCGCGGTCGCCCGCGTCCTCGACTTCGTCCGCCCAGGTGCGGTAGCGAGAGGCCGCGATGCGCTCGGCCAGGGCGGTGAGGATGTATTGGTCGTCGGCTTCGTAGGCGGCGAGGACCGGGCCGATCAACTCGGCGATGCCATTGGTGTCGGGAGCGCTCATTCGGATCCTCCTTCGCTGCCGCCCATCCCGATGCTGCGATGCGCGATGCGCCAGCCCGCGGCGGTGCGCCGATAGGTATCGATGTAGTCGGCAACGAATTTGAGCTCGGGGGTTCCCGTCGCGACCTCGACCCAGATGAGTAGGAGCTGGGTGCGGCCGCGCAGGGTGTCGGCGTCGACGGCTTCGAGGCGCGTGTTCATCTGGAAGTGCCGCGGCGCGCGCCCCTCGGCGCGGATCTCCTCCCAACGTGCCTGCGCCCAGGCCTCGATTTCGGCGTGCCCCTTTCCTCCGCCGACCGGGGTTTCGAGTTGGCCGTCTTCGGTGAAGAGCGCCGCGAAGTCCTTTAGGTCGAATCCGTCGTAGGTATAGGAGTAGTCGGCGATCAGGTCGTGGATCGCGAGGGCGTCGGCGGGATCGATCTGCGGATCGCGGCGGCTCATTCCCAACGCCTCCCCCAGGCGAAGTCCATCAACATCGAAAGCCGATCGTTGACCTCGAAGCGCAGGGGGTAGAAGTCGGTCTCTTCTTCGTTGCCGTCGCTCTCGCCGGCCCGCACTTCGACGAAGGCCTCTTCGAGATCGAGCAGGTCCGGGCGCTTCAGCACGGGTAGCCCGACCGGGTCGAGGCGGTGGGCGCCGTAGATCGTGCTCTCTTCGTCCATGCGCGCGAGGATCGCCTTCGTGCTGCGCTCGTAGTCGCCGAGGCTCGAGTTCGGGAGGAAGACGAAGAGCTCCCCCGGGTAGAAGGTGTCGCCGCCGAAGAACTGCCCGCGATCGGGATCCTCCAGCACGATCGATTCGGTCGTGTGGCCCGGGGTGTGATGCACGACGATGCGCCTTCCCCCGAGATCGATCTCCGAACCGGGCGCCCACCATTCGTCGATCACGAGGGTGCGCGCCGGCATCTCCTCGATGTAGCCGAGGTGTTCGCCGTCTTCGAGCACGAGCTGTCCGTTGGCGGCGCGCTCGCGCAGGAAGGGCAGGTCGACCATCGCTGCACTTTCGAATGCGCCGTACTGGCCCACGTGGTCGTAGTGGAGGTGCGAGCACGCGGTGGTGACCGGAAGGGTGGTCAGGCTGCGCACCACGGGCACGATGTCGCGGACGCCCGGGCCGGAATCGAAGAGCACCGCCCGGGACGTACCGAGCACGAGGTAGTTGAAGTTCGCCTGGTGGTAGCGGGTCTCGCCGATCGCGTAGGTGTCGTGATCGATGCGAAACACGGTGAAGTAGTCGTCGAACCAGAACGCCTCGATCCCCTCCTCGGTGGGCTCGCCGAGTTCGGGGACCTCCAGGGTGAGGGCCGCGATGCGCAGCAGGAAGGTGCGGTGATCGAGGGCGAAGGCCAGCAGGGGAATCGCAAGCACGATCGCGATCACGATCCCCGTGGTCCACAGCCCTCGAAGAGCCGAAGGCGATGCAGTCGGTGAGGCCGGTGAGGAAGGCCCAGCAGGTTCGGTCATCGGGTCAGCGCGAGCTCCATCAGTGGCAGCGATCGATCGGCGACGCTCGCCGACGCCCGCTGCCCCACGGTCCTGGCACCGCAGCGCGAATAGAAGGCTTCGGCGTTGGGGTCCGCCTGGATCTCCAAGGTATCGAAACCCAGTGCCCGCGCGGCCGCGACGGCGTGGTCCATCATGCGGCGTCCATGGCCACGGCCCATGGCGTCGGGGTCTACGAAGAAGTGGCCGAGTTCGACCCGCCTCTCGCTCGAGCGTTCGAGTGAGTAGAAACCCTCGATCAGGCCCTTGCCATCGTCTGCTTCGAGCACATAGATCTCGTCCTCGTCTACGGCGTCGACCCCGATGGAAAGTTCGGCGCGGCATTGCGCCATGAACTCGGGCGAATATCCCCAGTGCGCCTTCGAGCGGAAGGCCAGGCGGCTGAGTGCATCGCAATCGGCATGCGTCGCGGGACGAATCATCGCGCCCACGATACCCGAGTGCTGCCGGGTACGACGGTGAGACTTGCAGGGCGTCGCGCGGTTGATGCAGCATCGCGGCGTGACACCCGGTTGGAACCCAGTTCGCGGAGTGGGGGCGATGCCATGAAGAGGCGTGCCGTTGCCCTGAAGACGATGGTGGTCCTGGCGACCGTGCTGCTGCTCGCGGCCGCTTCTATCTACCTGCTGGGCGTCCATATCGAACGACTGATGAACCGCGTGAGCGCGATCGACCTGCCGGAGGTGAGCGAGCGGGCCCGGGCGCTCCACTTCTCGAGCTTCGTGGTCGACCTGCACGCCGACTCGACGCTCACGGGTCGCGACCTCTTCGAGCGGTCGACGGTGGGACACGTGGATTTCCCGCGGCTTCGCGAGGGCGGGGTGGGGCTGCAATTCTTCACGGCGCCGACCCGGGTGCCCTATGGCGGCGATCTGCATCACACCGACATCGACGATCCCGACCTGCTGACCCTGCTCGGCGTCGTGCGCTGGGATGCCTTCCGGCGCGTGGGGCCGAAGCGTCGCGGCATGATCCAGATGGAGAGCATTCGCCACGCCGCAGCTCTCGCTCCCGACGAGATCATGCTCGTGACGACGCAGGAAGATCTCGACGCACTGATGCGCGCGCGCGAGGACAACCCCCAGCTGATCGGCGCGGTGCTGGGCCTCGAGGGAGCCCACGCCCTCGAGTCGAATCTCACCAACCTCGATCGCTTCGCCCGCGTCGGCGTGCGCATGATCGGCATCACCCACTTCTTCGACAACGCGTTCGCGGGCTCGGCCCACGGCGTGAAGAAGGGCGGGCTCACTCGGCTCGGCCGCGTGCTGGTTTCGCGCATGGCCGAGCAGGGCATCTTGATCGACATCGCACATCTCTCGCCGACGGCGATCGACGAGGTGCTCGGGATGATCGACGTCCCGGTGGTGGTGAGTCATACCGGCGTGAAGGGCACCTGCGACAACCCGCGCAATCTCTCCGACGAGCACGTGCGCAAGATCGCGGCGGGGGGCGGCGTGATCGGCGTCGGGTTCTGGGAGATGGCGGTATGCGGCATCCATCCGTCGCACATCGTCGCTGCGATGGACCACGTGATCGATCTCGTCGGCGACACCCACGTGGGGCTGGGCTCGGACTACGACGGCAGCACGACGGTGGCCTTCGACGCGAGTGGGTTGCCCGTGCTCACCCAGGCGATGCTCGACGCCGGCTACTCCGACGCGCGGGTGATGCGGATCCTCGGCGGCAACGTCCTGCGCGTGATGCGGGAGGTGCTGCCGACGCAGCCGCGTTAGCGTTTCGCTTGCGCGATCCTGCGAGGTGTTTCCCGATGAGTCCGATTCCCGAGGCCGCAGCGCACATTCCACCCGCGCGTGAGAGCAGCTACCCCGTGCGCGAGGGGAATGCCGTGGTGCCGCTGGTCGACGGGATTCCCGCCTTCACCCGCATCTGTGAAGCGATCGAGGCGGCCACCACTTCGGTTTGGGTCACGGTGGCGTTTCTCGAGCGCGCCTTCCGCATGCCGGGGGGGCGGGGAAGTCTCTTCGACGTGCTCGACAAGGCGGCGGCGCGTGGCCTCGACGTGCGCGCGCTCTTCTGGAGCGAACCCGACATCGAAGATCAGATCGCCGACGAGGAGCACTTTCCCGCCTGCGAAGAGAACACCCATTTCCTGGTTTCGCGCGGCAGCGGCATTCGCGCGCGTTGGGATCGCGTGCCGAAGTACTGCCAGCACCAGAAGAGCTGGATGATCGACGCCGGGACGCCGGGCGAAGTGGCCTTCGTCGGGGGCATCAACCTCGACGCGGGTTCGGTGGTGGCCCCAGGCCACCCTCACGATCCCGACATCGAACCGGGCAAGGGGATCCACGATCTCTATCTCGAGATTCGCGGACCCGCGGCCACCGACGTGGTGCACAACTTCGTTCAGCGCTGGAACGAAGCGAGTGAGCGCGAGGGGCCGCACGGGCTCTATCCCGATGCCGCGCGCTGCGACGAACTCGCCTTTCCCGAGGCGCTGAGTGCGGCGGCGGGTGAGACCCCGGTCCAGATCACGCGCAGCGTGCTCGCCGGCCTGTATCGCAATGATCATCCGACCCCCGGTGGCGAGCGCTACGCGATCGGCGAGGGCGAGTACAGCGTTCGCGAGCAGTATCTCTCGGCGATCGATTCGGCGAAGCGCACGATCTATCTCGAGAACCAATTGCTCTTCTGTCCACGCACGATCGACGCCCTGGGCGAGGCGCTGATCCGCGGCGTAGTGGTCACCGTGCTGGTGCCGCGTGTCACGATGCCCGAGGTGGTCGCGGCCCGCGCCCATCCGCGCTCGGGGCTGCTCTTCGATGGCCTCGCGAATCTGGGCGAGCACGAGGGCTTCCTATTCGCCGGACTCGCCAGCAACCGTGGGCCCGGCGTCTACGAGGATGTCTACGTCCACGCCAAGTACGCCTCGATCGACGACGCCTGGGTGACGATCGGCAGCACCAATACGATGTTCCGCTCCTTCAAGGGGGACACCGAGCTGAACGCCTCCTTCTGGGATCCGGGGATCGCCCGCGCCCTGCGCTGCCAGCTGCTCGACGAGCATTTCGGCGAGGACACGCGCGGCCTCGGCGACGTCGCGGCCTTCGAGCGCTACCGCGAGGTCGCCCGGGCGAACCGCCAGCGCCGCAAAGCGCGCGAGCCGATGCAGGGGCAGGTCTTCGAGATGGACCCCAACGCCTGGGCCCGCCCCGAGTCCTGAGCCCGAGAGGGCACACAGGGCGAGGGGAATCCGACTCAGTCGGCGCGCCATGGCAGGGGCCGGATGCCGGGAGAGGGTTCAGGTCGCTGAGGACTTTCCCGATATGCAAGCGGTGCTTGTCGGTCGAGTCGCGTCCGCGTGGGAGTCGCGGCGCGAACTCGCCCGCGAATCGAATAGGATACGGCCGCCGTCCCGCCCGGGTGCGGTCACCCCGTTCACGAGAACTGCGGAGTCAAGCGACCGAATGGTCACCGGCGTCAACACCAACTTTCGTCATCGCGGCGTGCTCTTCCACGTGCAGAGTGAGGCGAGCGGCATCAAGACGCCGCACATCCTGACCCACCTGTTCAAGGGCGGCGACATCCTCGCGTCGGTTCGCGGTGACTACTCGGCGAACATCGGTTCGGAGAATCTCGAAGCCGAAGTGCGAGCGATGATGGAAGAGCAGCACAAGTCGATGCTGCGCGCGCTTTCGCGGGGCGATCACGACGAAGCGATCATCTCGCGGCTCGGTCCCGACATCTTCCCCGAGAAGGGAACGGATACCGATGTTACCATCCCGCCGCCGGAGTTGATTCCGACGGTGGAAGCGACGCCGGAACCCATCGGTGATCAACCCGGTGGAGACCCAGCGTTCCCCGAACCGACCGACGCGCAGTACCAACCGGTCGACGGAGCAGAGGCGGCGCCGCATGCGAACGAAGCCAATCCGGCGTCGGCCAGGGATCAACTCTCACGTGCTTTCGGCGACGGTGTCGTTTCGCAGAAACCCCTGGATGAAGTCGTCCTCGACTTCCTCGTCGACAACGCACGCAAGCGCAAGCGCTCGGGTAAATGAGCGCGCCTGAGCCCGGCCTCGAGGGCTCGCTTCCCGGGGATCTGCTGCGCAGCGAGCGCGACGATGCCCCCGTTCGCATGTACCACGTGAGCAAGTCCTATCTCGCCGGGACCTTCGCGCTGCACGATGTATCCCTCTCCTTCGGACGCGGCGAGTTCGTCTTCCTCACCGGCTCGAGTGGCGCCGGCAAGACGACCCTGCTCAAGCTGCTCTTCGCCGCGGAGCGGCCGAACGAGGGGCAGATCCTGGTGCTCGGCCGCAACATCGCGCGCCTCGAAGGCGCGGCGATTCCGTACCTGCGCCGGCGCATCGGCGTCGTCTTCCAGGACTTCAAGCTGCTCGCCAGTCGCACGATCGAGGAGAACGTCGGTATGGCCCTCGACGTGCTCGGTACGCCGCGGCGCGAGAATCGCCAGCGCACCTTCCAGGTGTTGAAGCAGGTGGGGCTGCAGCATCGCCGTTTCCATCATCCGCTTTCGCTTTCCGGGGGTGAGCAGCAGCGCGTCGCGATCGCGCGTGCCCTCGTGAACCAACCCCAGGTGCTGCTCGCCGACGAACCGACGGGCAACCTCGATCCCGAACTCACGATCGAGATCATGGACCTGATCGCCGACGCTGCGACGCGCGGCACCACGGTGATCGTCGCCACCCACGACATGTCGTTGATCGAGCGCTACGGCAAGCGCACGATCCGCCTCGAGGGTGGCAAGGTGGTCGAGGACAACCCGGCCACCGGACGCGCCGCGTGAACCGCGTCGGCACCGTCATCGTTCTGCTGTTTCGCACGGCGGTGCGCGGGCTCGCGTCGAGTGCGATGACCAGCGTGGCGGCGGTCGTGACGATCGCGATCACGCTCACCCTGGTGGGTGCCTTTGCGCTGCTGGTCGGCAACATGCGCGGCATGCTCGAACGCTTCGGCGGTGAACTTCGCATCGCGGCCTACTTCGAGGAGGACCTCGACATCGCCGAGGCGCGCAGGATCGCCGCCACGGTGGCAACCGTCGAAGGCGTGCACCAGGTCGAGTTGGTGACCCCGGAAGAGGCGCTCGCGCGCTTTCGCGAGACGGCCGGGGCCGAAGCCCTGCTCGAAGGCCTGGCGAGCAATCCACTACCGGCCTCCCTCGAAATCACGCTTTCCGATGCCCATCGCACCGAAGCGGGGATCGCGGTGGTCGAACAGGCCCTCGAAGGGCTGCCCGGCATCGCGGAGCTCGCCAAGGGCCAGGAGTGGATCGAGGGCTACACGCGCGCGGCGAACCTCGTGCGCTTCGCGGCCCTGGGGCTCGGGGCCGTGCTCGCGGTCTCGGCGTTGATGATCGTCGCCAACACGATCCGCCTCGCGATCTATTCGCGCGAGGACGAACTCGAGATCCTCTCGCTGGTGGGTGCGAGTCGCACCTTCCTGCGGGTTCCGTTCCTGTTGGAAGGCACGATCCAGGGGTTGGCCGGGGGGCTGCTCGCCGTGCTGCTGCTGTGGTTGGGTTTCATGATCTTCGCGGATCCGATTCGCAGCGGGCTCGCCTTCTTCCTGGGCAATGCCGCGCCGCGTTTCCTGCTCTTCGGCGAAGCCACCTGGCTCGTGCTGGGCGGTGCGCTGCTCGGCATGGCGGGGTCGGCGGCCGCGCTCTTCGGTTGGCGCGGGACGACGGGGTAGAAGGTGCGGGTGCGCAAGGCGTGGATCGGGGCTCCACTGCTTCTGATCGTTTCGATCGTGGGCCTCACGGGTACAGCCCATGCCGAAGAGCCGGACGAAGGCGAGAAGCTTCGCGACCTGCGCGAACAGATCCTCGAATCGCGCGAGCGCGTCGGCGAACGCGAGCGCGAAGAGCGCGAGATCTTCGAGCGGCTCGAACAACTCGACATGAGTCTCGACCGCATGGTGAGTGAGGTCGCCGAAGCGAGGCGGCTGGCAGACCGCGCGGCCGAAGCCCTCGGACGCACGCGGGCCCGTGCCGAGGAGGCGACGGCCCGGCTCGAGGAAACGCGCCGGGCGATGAGCCGACGTGTCGTGGCGCTCTACAAGATGGGCGACGTGGGCCCGCTTCGCGTGCTCTTCTCGTCGGCCTCGCTACCCGAGATGTTCACGCGCGCATCGACCCTGCGGAAGCTGCTCGAACACGACGCCGACCTCGTCGCGCGCTACCGCCGCGATCAAGCAGCCGTCGAAGTGGCGCGACGCAACGCCGAAGAGGGCGCGCGCTTGCGCGACCTGGCCGCGAGCGACCTCGAAGCGCGCCGTCGCGATCACGAAGCCGAGCGCGCCACCAAGACTGCGCTGCTCGCGCGGGTCCGCGAAGACCGCACCCTCGAACGCGCCGTCCTCGTCGAGCTCGAGCGCGCGGCCCGCGCCCTCGAAGAGAAGTTGGTGTCGCTGGGCGAGTCGAGCCGCCTCGACGTGGCCACCCTCGATGCGATGAACTTCGCCTCTCACCGGGGCAGGTTGCCGGCCCCGGTGCGCGGCGAGCGCCGCACGGCTTTCGGCCGCGTGGTCGACGAGGAGTACGGCACCGAGACTTTCAACAAGGGCATCGAATTCGCCGTCGACCACGGCGATTCGGTCCGCGCGGTGGCGTTCGGCGAGGTGCGCTTCGCCGGTTGGTTCCGCGGCTACGGGAAGATCGTGATTCTCGACCACGGCAGTCAGTACTTCACCGTCTCGGGGCACCTCGCCGAGCTGTTCGTCGAGGTGGGGCAGACGGTGGATCGCGGGGACACGATCGCGACCGCGGGGGATACGGGGTCGCTCTCGGGGCCGAGCTTCTACTTCGAGGTGCGCCAGGGGGGCGAGCCGCTGGATCCCATGGACTGGCTCGACTGAGCTTTCGCTCCGACCGGCGCTGGATTTTCAGCGGACTGCTAGCGTTGGCCGATCGACCGTCCGATAGGACCAGGGGGGGAGGGTCGCGAAATGAGTGATCGAATGGATTCCGGGGCGCAGCGCCGGGGGTTCGTGCGCGGAGTCGCGTTCACCCTGATGGCCTTCGCTCTGATCGGCGCGAGCGTGACCTTCGCGAAAACGCGCTATGAGGACCTCGCGCTCTTCACGAGTGTGCTCACCCACGTGCGTTCGAACTACGTCGAAGCGGTCGACGAGCACGACCTGCTGACGGGCGCCCTCAACGGCATGCTGCGCAAACTCGACCCGCACTCGGCCTTTCTCGACACCGACGCCTACGAGGAGATGCAGGTCGATACCCGCGGCGAATTCCACGGGCTCGGGATCGAGATCACCAAACGCCAGGGGGAACCCATCGAGGTGGTCTCGCCGATCGATGGCACCCCCGCTCAACGCGCCGGGATTCGGGCGCGCGACAACATCGTGACCATCTGCCCGACCGAGCCGCCGGAAGAGTGGACCGAGGAGTGCCGCAGCACCAAGAACATGAGCCTGCTCGAAGCCGTGCAGCTGATGCGCGGGCGTAAGGGCACGGAGATCACCATCCACATCATGCGCAGTGACTTCGACGAGCCGCGCCCCTTCACGGTGAAGCGCGACGTCGTCCACATCGACAGCGTCGAGGGCAAGTTGCTCGAACCGAGCTACGGCTATCTGCGCATCAGCGCCTTCCAGGAGCGAACCGACAAGGAGCTCTTCGAATCCCTCGAACAGATCCACGAAGACGTCGAAGAGAGCGCCGAGGTCGGCAGCGAAGAGCCGCCGTCCCTGCGCGGCCTGGTGATCGACCTGCGCGACAACCCCGGTGGGCTGCTCGACCAGGCCGTGAAGGTGGCCGACGCCTGGCTGGACGAAGGCGTGATCGTCTACACCCAGGGCCGCGAAGCCGCCCAACGCCAGGACTACCTCGCGACCCCCGCGCAGAGCGAGCCCGAGTATCCGATCGTTGTACTGGTGAACGAGGGCAGTGCGAGCGCCTCGGAGATCGTGGCCGGTGCACTGCAGGACCACGGCCGCGCACTGGTGCTCGGCGCCGAGACCTTCGGCAAGGGCTCCGTGCAGACGGTCTATCCCCTCGAAGGCGGTGCGGCGCTGCGCCTGACGACGGCCCTCTACTACACACCGTCGGGTCGCTCGATCCAGGAGACGGGCATTCGCCCCGATATCGCGGTTGCGCCCCTCGAAATCCCGACGATGCGTGTCGAAGCGCCCCGGCGCATGCGCGAACGCGATCTCGAGGGCCACTTCACCCAGGAGGAGGCCGATCCCGACGAGGCCGGATCGAGCGGGGAAGAAGCCGGCGAAGAGAAGCAGGGCGAGTTCATCGACGCCCAGCTCGATCGGGCCCTCGAAGTGCTGAAGAGCTGGCGCTACTTCGAGCAGCTGCGCCAACCTCAGGAGGTCGCGGACGGATCGGTCTGAGCGCCTCACCCACCTTCCCGACGGTGTCGTCCTGTTGAAGTCGAACCGAGGAGGGAAGCGTGAGCGAAGGCAGCGATTCGATCTACCGACCACCCGAGAGCGACCTCGAGACCACGCACACCGAACCCGGGAGTTGGGGTTCGGTCGAGCGGGCCCTGAGCGGCGAAAGCGGGTTCGAGATCCAGGAGGTGATGCGCGAGGCCTGGTCACGGGTCCCGGGCTCGAAGGGCATCCTCTGGGTGATCGGGGTGATGGCTTTCGGGGCGAGCATGCTGGCCCAGGCCGTCGTGGTTGCGTTGATGACGGTGGGTGGCGCGAGCGCCGAAGACTCGATTCTGGCCGCCGTCGTGGACGGAGTCGTTCCGGGGCTATTGGGCGCGATGGTTGCCGCACCCATCGTCGCCGGGGGCTGGCTCTACTCGATCAAGCGCTCCGTCCATGACGACTCGGCTTCGATCAATGAGGTCGTCGCGGGTTTTTCTCGCGCCGTACCCATCATCGGAGTTCAGCTCCTGTCCACATTGATGACGTACCTGGGAATCGCGCTGCTGATCTTGCCCGGGGTCTACCTCGCGGTGGCCTACGCCTTCGCGATGCCACTGGTGATCGAGAAGAACATGGGGGTGTGGGAGGCGATGGAGACCTCGCGGCGCGCCATCACGCGATGTTGGTTGCGAGTCTTCGGTTTCATGATCGTCGTCGCGCTGGTCGCGGGCCTGGGGTCTGCGCTGACTCTCGGCGTGGGGTTGATCTGGGCGTTGCCCTTCCTGGCGCTCGCCTATGCCGTCGTCTACCGCGATCTGTTCGGTTACGACGGGAGTCGGGCCTGACCGCCGATGCACTCACGACCGGCGACTACGTCGACAGTCAGTTTCGGCTGGAGACACCGGAAGGCGTCGATCTCACGTTCGAACCCGCGGGGCCGGTGGCACGCGGGCTTGCGCTCGTCCTCGACTTCACGCTGCGCCAGTTCGTGGCAATGCTACTCGGCATCGGGCTCTCGAATCTCGGTGGGACGGGGATCGGGACCTGGCTGATCTTGAGCTTCCTGATCGAGTGGTTCTATCCCGTGATCTTCGAGGTCTTCGAAAACGGACAGACCCCGGGCAAACGGGCATTCGGTCTGCGCGTCATCAATCGGGATGGGACGCCCGTGAACTGGAGCGCGTCGGTATTGCGGAATCTCCTGCGCTTCGCCGACATGCTGCCGCTCTTCTATCTCGCGGGGCTCGCCACCATGCTGACGAGTCGGCACTTCGAACGCATCGGCGATCACGCCGCCGGTACGCTCGTGGTGTATGTCCCGAAGGCCTCTGAGGGTGCGCTCGACGACATTGTCGAAGCGGTTCGCGTGCCGCGCCGGCCCCTCGATCCGGGCGAGCAACGGGCCATTCTCGACTATGCCGAGCGCAGCGGGCGGCTCTCCGCCGAACGTTGTGTCGAACTGGCCGAGATCCTCGAGCCGCTCACCGGAAAGCGCGGACGCGACGGGGCCGATGAACTCCGGGCGATAGCGAACGGGGTGCGTGGGCGATCGTGAAGCAGGCTTCTTTCGAATCGCGCAATCACGAGCGTTGGGAGGCCTTCGAACGGCAGATCGAGGTCCTCGAACCGACGGGAGATCTGGCGGGTATCGCGCGACGCGTCCGCCAGGCCTTCCGGGGGCGAGGGTCGGAGAATCGCGAGGAAGAGGGCGCGGCCACGTCTCCGGTTTCCCTGGCGAGCTTCCCCTCCCGGTATCGGGAAGTGTGTCGCGATCTCGCCGTGGCCAGTCAACGCCGCTACAGCGCGAAGCTGGTTGCTCGGCTCAACGAGATGGCGGTCGCGGGGCATCGGCACCTCTACTGGCGCAGCACCGATTATCTGCGGCAGAGCGTGCGTTTCTTCGCGTGGGACTTCCCGCGAGCCGTGCGTCGGCGCCGCGGTGCCATGGGGTTGGCCGCGCTCGCGTTCTGGCTTCCGGCTGTGGCCATCGCGGCGGTGGTATGGCTGGCGCCCGAACTCGTCTACAGCGTCCTCGACGCGGGGATGGTTCGGAGTCTCGAGTCGATGTACGACCCCGGAGCCGACGATCGGATCGGTTCCCTCCGCACGGCCGAGGATGACATCGCGATGTTCGGGTACTACATCGCGAACAACATCGGTGTCTCGTTTCGCTGCTTCGCGGCGGGGATCGTCTTCGCAGTCGGGTCGCTGTTCTTCCTGGTGTTGAACGGTTGCGTCCTCGGAGCGGCCGCCGCCCACATGATCCACTCGGGCTACGAGACGACCTTCTTTTCCTTCGTCATCGGGCATGGCGCACCGGAGCTCACGGCAATCGTGATCTCAGGGGGTGCGGGGATGCTGCTCGGGGACGCTTTGCTTGCACCGGGAACCCGCGGGCGAAGGCACGCACTGCGCGAGCGTGCACAGCAGGCACTGCCCCTGATGCTCGGTGTCATCGGCATGCTGGTGTTCGCGGCGCTCCTCGAGGCCTTCTGGTCTTCGAAGGCGGTGATCGCGCCGCAGATCAAGTACGCCGTCGGCGCACTCTTGTGGAGCCTTGTCCTGCTCTACTTCACGTTCGCGGGGAGGCGACGTTGAATCTCTCCGATGTGAGTGCCGAGATACGTCCGCGCGGCCATTGGGCGGCGATCGATTTCGGTTTTCGCCTCGCCCTGCGGCGCTTCGCCACCTGCGTGGGCGCGAGCGCGATCGTGGTGGTGCCGGTCTTCGCGCTGAGTGTCTGGGCCCTCGGCGACCATGGCTGGCTCGCGCCGTTCGTCGTCTGGTGGACGAAACCGCTGTGGGAGCGCGCGACCCTGATCGTCGTCAGTCGCGATCTCTTCGGGGACGCGCCGGGGCTGCGCGAAACACTGCGCGCCATGCGGGATGAGATGCCGAAGCAGGCGTGGCAATCCCTCACCCTGCGGCGGCTCTCTCCGACGCGATCCCTCGACCTGCCCGTCGTGCAGCTCGAAGGACTCTCGGGTGAGGCGCGCACGCGTCGGCTCAACCTGTTGCGGCGAGGGCAGGCCGGGCCGGGGGCGGTCTGGCTGCTGGTCGTGTGTGCACACCTCGAGGGCTTCATCCCGCTGGCCCTGCTGATGGTCGTGCAGCTCTTCGTCCCGAGTCACGTGGACTGGGACGTGTTCTCCTTCTTGTTCGAGGAAGACGCGGCGCAGGCCACCGTCGGCGCGCTACTGGCGAACTCGCTCTACATCGCCACCGTACTGCTGGTCGCCCCGTTCTATGTCGCCGGCGGCTTCGGGCTCTACATCAACCGACGAACCGAGCTCGAAGGTTGGGATCTCGAGATCGCGTTCCGACGCATGGCCGATCGATTGATTGCGCAGGAGGCCGGCCACCGCAGGAGGTCCGGCGCGACGGCCAGCGGCATCGCGGCCGTCGTGCTCGCCGCGCTGATCGGCTTCACCCGCCCTGCGGTCGCCGAACCCGAGGTCGAATCGCGCGACGCAGTCGAGGCCGTGGACGCAGAGCAAGCCGAAAGGGACGACGCGCGCGAGCAGATCGTCGAGATCCTCGCGGGCGACGCGTTTCACGATCGCGACGTCATATCGGTGCCGCGGTTCGTCCTCGATTGGAGTCTCGATCCCGACGAAGACGCAGACAGCGAGATGCCGGCGTGGATCGAAGGCTTCTTCGCCTGGCTGGCGTGGTTCATCGCTGTGTTGTCCGAAACCGTGTTGGTGGCGTTCGGCGTCGTCGCGATCGGCTACGCGCTCTACCGCTATCGAGACGAGATCCGTCGGTTGCTGGATGCGGGTTCGCGGGAAGGAGCGTTCGAGCCCATTCCCCAAACCCTCGCCGGCCTCGACGTACGTCCGGAGAGTCTGCCCGAAGACGTGGTGGCTGCGGGCCTGGTGGCCTGGCGGGAAGGTCGCGCCCGCGAGGCCATGGCGTTGCTCTACCGCGCGAGCCTTTCTGCCCTGGTACGCGACCGCCGCGTCGCACTCTCGGCCGGGGCGACCGAACGCGATTGCTTGCGCGCGGTGGCGGAGGCCGTCGAGGAAGCGTGCGCGCGCTACTTCGCGGGGCTCACCCGAGCGTGGCAGCTGACTGCGTACGCGCACCGCCAGCCCACGGATCGCGATTTCGAACGCTTGTGCGAAGAGTGGCCAGCCCATTTCACGACCGCGACGGGGCGCAGCACGTCTGGTGCGGGGGGTGCGCGTGGCTGAGCCCGGTGGCCAGAAACAGCGTGGGGAGCAGGCGCAGATTCGCCGCAGGGTGGCGGTCGCGCTGCTCGTGGTGCTGTTGCTCGGCATCGCTTCCCGTTTCGTAGAATGGGTCGACGAGCCCGTGGACTACGGATACGGACCGGAGGCGCGCAGCAACCCGTTGCTCGCTGCAGAACTCCTGCTCGAAGCTGCGGGAAAGCAGGCCGAATCGGTTCGCGGGCTCGACCTGCTCGATGCGCTGCCCCCGACGACCGACCTGATCGTGATGTCGGCTTCGCGTTACGCCTTGAGCGCGCGTCGCGTCGAAGCCCTGCGCGACTGGGTGTTCGATGGGGGGCATCTCGTCGTGGTGGCGGAAGAACCCTACGACTGGGACGAAGGCTCGAATCCCGACAGCCTGCTGGCTTCGTTCGACTTCTATCTCGACCGCTGTGCGGACGACGCCGACGAGGTGGAGGAAACGGCGGCCGAAGAGGGAGACGATCTGGCTGCGGATGCCGAAGCCCTCGATGAAGAGGCCGAAGAGGAAATCGAGCCGATCGTTCTGGGCGAGCTGTTGCGCGAAGAGCTATCGGGAGAGCTTCCCGTGTGCTGGGAAGACAGGGATCGGCTGGCCCGGATCACCCTCGCAGACGGGCGCTCGGGCCACGGCGAGTTCGATACATGCCCGGTGCTCGTGGACGCCCGCGTGGAACTCGAGGAAGACGAGCTCGCCACGGGCTACGTGGTCTATGGCGACGACTTCGGTGAAGGCGAATTCATCGCCGCCAATACGCTTGGCGTCTTCTACAACGAGCGGATTCACTGCGCCGATCACGCCTACATGCTGCTCGACCTCGCACGGCACCGGGAGAAGATCTGGTTGCTGGCCGATCCGGCTGTACCCGGGATCGTGCAACTCGCCTGGGCGGCAGCGCCCATCAGCTGGGCGGGGTTCGGGGTCTGGATCGCGCTGTGGGTTGCGGCGCGCTCGCTTCCCCTCGGCGTCGCGGCCCCCGAAGCCAGCACGGACCGCCGGGCGCTGATCGAGCAGCTCGAAGCCAGTGCGGATTTTTCCTGGAGGATGGGGCTGGGGAAGCAGGCCCTCGAGCCGCTTCGCGCGGACGTGATCGCCCGGGCGCGACGCCATTCCCCGGGCATCGAGCACGCGGCGAGCGCGGCGCAGGTGAAACGCATCGCGGAGATCACCGGGGTCTCGTTGCAGCGTGTTCATCTGGCCCTGGCGGTCGATCCCGGGGATCGGCGCGCGCAGTGGAGCGAAATCGTTCGAACCCTGATTGCGTTGCGGAGGCAGTTGTGAACCGAGAAGAACCCGAACCCCTCGATGCGATCCAGCGCGCGAACGAGCGTTGCCACGCCATGCGCGAGGCCCTCGCGCGGGTCGTGATCGGGCAGGGGGCCGTCATCGACCAGGTGCTGGTCGCGCTGCTCGCCGATGGGCACATCCTGCTCGAGGGCGTGCCGGGCGTGGGCAAGACGCTGATCGTTCGTACCCTCGCTCGCTCTTTCGGCGGCGACTTCGCGCGAATCCAGTTCACCCCCGATCTCATGCCGAGCGACATCACGGGCCACGAGTTCTTCGACATGGCCACGCAGAAGTTCTCGGTCCGGCCCGGGCCGATCTTTTCGAACCTCGTGCTCGCCGATGAGATCAATCGAGCGCCCGCGAAGACCCAGGCGGCCCTGCTCGAAGTGATGCAGGAGCGACAGGTCACCCTGGATGGCCAGTCCCACGCGACGCCCTCGCCCTTCATGGTGCTCGCGACCCAGAACCCGATCGAACAGGAGGGAACCTATCCGCTGCCCGAAGCGGAGCTCGATCGTTTCCTGATGAAGGTTCGGGTGGGCTACCCCGACGAAGCCAGCGAGGCAGACCTTGTGGATGCCGTGACCCGCAACCGCACGGGAAGTGGGTTTCACGGAGATGAGTTGACCTCCGTCGTGAGCAGCGAGGAGATCGCGAACATGCAATCCGCGGTGGCCCACGTGGTGGTCGACGAAAGGGTGCTCGCCTATGCGGTGGCGATCGTGCGGGCCACGCGTGAGTTCCCGGGGATCGCACACGGGGCGGGTCCTCGCGCGAGCATCGCCCTGGTGCGTGCCGCAAAGGGGCACGCGGTGCTCGCGGGCAACGACTTCGTGACCCCCGACGACATCAAGGACGTCGCACTGCCCGTGCTGCGGCACCGCGTTCACCTGGCCGCCGATCTAGAGATCGAAGGGGTCCCGATCGACGAAGAGATCGAGCAGGTGGTGGCCAGCGTCGAGGCGCCGCGCTCGTGAAGCCGCTGGCGAGTCGGCCCTCGAAGCGCCTGCTCGCAGCCGCGGGGCTGGGCGTGGGGTTCGCGCTGCTCTTCGAGTTGGGGCCGTTCGTCGGATGGTCGTTCGATTTCGCCCCCGCGCTTCGCGCGGGATGGGTTGCGCTCGCTGCCGCGGCCTTTCTCGATTGGCGCGGGATTCGATCCCTGGATCCACCCGAGCCGAGGCGCGAACTTCCGCGCAGTCTCTCCCTCCATCGATGGGCGCGTGTCGGCCTGGTCTTCGAATCGCTTCCGCGATCCCTCGAGGGGGCGGTGTTGTTCGACGCGGCGCCGACGGGAAGCGAAACCCGGGGGCTGCCCATCACCCTCGAGCCCGCAGCAGAGGGGAGCCAGCGTGTGCAGTACCGCTTTCGCCCGATGGCCCGGGGCGACGCCGAGTTCGGGCGAACCGTCATCGCCGCCTACTCTTCTCTCGGGCTGTGGCGCTTCACCTTCGAATGCGGAGCCCCCTCGCGGGTTCGCGTCTATCCGGATTTCGCGGGGATTGGTCGCTTCGATGCGAACCCGACCGATACCGCGGATGCCCAAGCCGGCCCGCGTCGTCGGCCACGCCGCGGGGAGGGCACCGAGTTCCATCAATTGAGGGAGTACCGCGACGGCGACCAACAGCGGCAGGTGGATTGGAAGGCGACGGCGCGCCGCCAGGCCCTGATCTCACGCGAGTTCGAGATCGAACGCGATCAGCGAGTCGTCTTCCTTCTCGACTGTGGTCGCCGCATGCGAGCGCGTGACGGAGATCTGAGCCACTTCGATCACGCCCTCAACGCGATGGTGCGACTGGCCCATACCGCGCTTCGGTCGGGGGACGCGGTCGGCATGTTGAGCTTCGGCGCTTCCCAGCGCTGGCTCCCGATTCGCAAGGGTGTGGCGACGGTGAGTCGCCTGCTCAACACCGTCTACGATCTCGAGACTTCGACCGCGGCCAGTGACTTCACGACCGGTGCCGCGGAACTCCAGCGCCACGTGAACCGGCGGTCGTTGGTGGTGGTGCTCACCCATCTGCGGGCCGAGGACGCGGACGATCTGCTCGCCGGGGTCGAGTTGATGCGGCGGCGTCATCTCGTGCTCGTGGCGAACCTGCGCGATGAGGCCCTCGACCTCGAACTGCGCCAGCCGGTCGACGACTTCGCCGGCGCGTTGCGAAGCGTCGGAGCGTGGCAGTACGAGATCGAACGAAGAGAGCTGCGGAGCCGATTGCGCTCGCGGGGGGTCTGGAGCCTGGACGTCACGCCGAGTCGCCTGTCGCCGCGACTCGTCGAGCAGTACCGGGAGATCAAGCGGGCGGGGCATCTCTGACGCGAGGGCCGACCTCGACACCCCTGCTCGCATGCGACTCGACGAGCCGGATGTCGTACTAACTTCGGAGGGCACGCCCGCATCCAACTGCGAGGACCAGCATGGCGATCCGCATGGGGGTCGGCTTCGGTCGCTTCCCCTTCGAAAGCATGAAGACCTTCCGTCGCTGGCTCGACGCCTGCGAAGAGGGGGGGATCGATTCGATCTGGCAGAGCGATCGCATCCTGTCGCGCGAGCCGTACCACGAACCCCTCACCCTGCTGTCGGTGATCGCGGGTGCCACCGAGCGACTGAAGATCGGGATGAACGCCGTGGTGCTCGGCTTCCGCGACCCGGTGAACTTCGCGCGCCAGTGCGCCTCCCTCGACGTGCTCTCGGAAGGGCGGTTGCTGCCCGTGGTGGGTGTCGGGCGCGGGACGAGCCCCGAGTGGCATCGCACCGGTCGCACTCCGAAGGCGCGCGGGGCCCGGGCCAACGAAGCCCTCGAGATCATCACGCGCCTGTGGACCGAGGAGCGCGTCACCTTCGAGGGCGAGTTCTATCAGGTGCGCGATGCGACGATCTGCCCGCAGCCGGTGCAGCAGCCCATCCCCCTGTGGATCGGCGGTAGCAGGGCGGCGGCGATTCGCCGGACCGTGCGTTTCGGAACGGGCTGGTTGGCGCCACTGCAGTCGCCCGAAGACGCCGGCAAGGCGGTGGTGGCCATCAAGGCCGAGGCCAACGCCCAGGGACGGCGGATTCCGGACGATCACTACGGCGCTTCGATCCTCTATCGCCTGCAAGCCGGCGACGTCGACGAGTCGTTCGGCTCGGATCAACCGGCCGAAGTGCGCGAGGCCCTCGCCCGGGTGACCGTGGTGGGGGACGCCGAGGCGATCCTCGACCGGGTCCGCACCTACCACGCCCTCGGGATCGACAAGTTCGTGGCGATCCCGCTGGCCAACAGCGAAGCCGAGGTCGTCGAACAGACGCGACTGCTCGATCGCGAGGTCATCCCCGCGCTCGCGTCGATCGATTGATCAGTCGCCCGCGTCCCCATCGCGTTCGGACACCAGCGACCTTCCGTAGACGAAGGACCAGACGGTGAGCGTGGCGATCCCCACCAACTTGGCGCCGTCTTCGATCGCGACCTGACCCGGGACCCCGTTGAGATCGATCGCGAGCGACGCCGCGAAGGCCACTGCGGCGAAGCCCAGCAACGTGCGGTTCTCGCGCCGCCACCAGATGTCGCGGTGGAGCAGGCCGATCACCGCGGCACCGATCCCGTACGCCGCGAGCACGACGCCCTGAGGGATGCCGGCTTTTCCGGGCAGTACGCGTTCGTGCAGGAGGAAGAGATCGTCGAGGCCGAGGACGGCGAGAAGCAGGGCCAGCGAGAGACTTGCGTTGCGCTCGGGCATCGGCGCTCCCTCGGCGGCGAAGCCCGCGAAGGCGAGGACCGAAGCCGCGCACGTCCACCCCACGACGCCGAGATTCGAGAGCGCACCGATGCGGACCGGATAGCCCACGGTGGCCGCCGGATCGCGCAGCAACTCGGCGGGCGAAACGGCGCCCGAACCCGTCGCCAGGTAGAGCACGGCGACGAGGCCCAGCGAGAACCCGAGCACCAGGGCCCAACGAATCACGGAATGCCCTCCTTTTCGACAGGCCTTTGATAGGCTGGCCCCATGTCGGACGCGACCCCTGCCACGCGCCGCCGCGTCTATCCCGTCGGCCAACTGCTCGCCGGAATCAATGGTCTTCTTCAGGACCGCGTGGGTCGCGTCCTGGTGCAGGGCGAGGTGAGCAACCTCCACCGCGCCGGTTCGGGCCACATCTACTTCACCCTGAAGGACGATCGCGGACAGATTCGCGCGGCCCTGTTTCGCAGCAGCGCGGCGCGGGTTCGCTTCGAACTCGAAGAAGGGGTGGAGGTGATCGTCGGCGCCGACGTCGGCGTCTACGAAGCGCGCGGCGATCTCCAGCTCATCGTGAAGAGCGTCGAGCCGGTGGGGAAGGGCGCCCTGCAGCTCGCATTCGAACAGCTGCGGCGCCGGCTCGAAGAGGAGGGGCTCTTCGACGAGGAATACAAGAGTTGGCCTCCCGAACTCCCGAAACGGGTCGGCATCGTCACCTCGCCCACCGGAGCGGCGGTGCGCGACGTCATCCACGTGACGGGTCGGCGCTATCCGGGTGTACCGCTCTTGATCTCGCCCACGCGAGTTCAGGGGGAGGGCGCCGAGTTCGAGATCGTTGCGGCCCTCGAAGCCTTGATCGAATACGGCGACTGCGACGTCATCCTGATGTGTCGCGGTGGCGGTTCGCTCGAAGATCTCTGGGCCTTCAACACCGAAGCGGTGGCGCGTGCGGTCTTCGAATGCCCGATCCCCGTGATCAGCGGCGTTGGGCACGAGACCGACCTCACGATCTGTGATCTCGTCGCCGACGTGCGTGCGCCGACCCCCTCGGCCGCGGCC
The DNA here is from genome assembly GCA_028278345.1 of Myxococcota bacterium. Classification (GTDB taxonomy): domain Bacteria; phylum Myxococcota_A; class UBA9160; order UBA9160; family UBA4427; genus DUBZ01. The sequence continues at coordinate 75,389 of JANQEL010000028.1, read as the reverse complement.
GAGATCGCGCTGCCCGACCGCGCGGCATTGGCCGGCGGGTTGCGCGATCGCACGCGAAGGCTCGTCGGGGCGATGGATGATCGGCTGGTGCGCGCGGCAGCGCGACACGAGAAGGAACGCGACGCCCTGCGCATGCTGGCGCCGACCGCACGGGTGGCGGCGCGACGCGCCCGCTTCGAAGCCGCGGCCCGCACCCTCACACGCCTCGCACCGCGTCTGACCGCGGAGGGTCGCGCCCGCCTCGCCGCCCAGGCCGCGCGGCTCGACTCCCTTTCGCCGTTGGCCGTGCTGAGTCGCGGCTACGCGTTGGTGCGTCGCAAGCGGGACGGTGGGATCGTGCGTCGCGCCGACGAAGTCGCCGTCGGCGAAGCCCTCGAGGTGCGCCTCGCCGAGGTCGATCTCGAAGCCACCGTCGATCTCGTGCAGCCCCGGAAAACGCGCGACTCCGACTCGGGGTAGGTGGGCGGAAACCCAATGAACGCGGCCACTTGCGGCCGTTCTTGATTGGCGGTGGCTACGCCACTCGGGTAGCATCGCCGTTTCGATTCGCGTGGTCCGTGGCCTCACGCGCGCGAGTCGCCCCGCCCCCAGAACGACCCGTCGACGAGACAGACGAGACGTAAGCCGAAACCGCCCGAAACCCGAGGCTGCGCCATCCATGGCAACCCGCAAGAAAGCACGGGCGAGCAAGTCGTCGAAGGCGGCCGCGCGTGCCGTCGTGATCGAGGAGGACCTCGGCTTCGAGGCGGCCCTCGAGCGGCTCGAAGGCGTGGTGGACCGCCTCGAAGACGGCGAGCTCGAACTCGAAGCCTCCCTCGAGGTGTTCGAGGAGGGCGTCGCCCTGAGCAAGCACTGCGCAACTCGGCTGGAGGACGCCGAACGTCGCGTCGAACAGTTGGTCCAGGCGGGTGGCGAATGGCTGAACCGACCCTTCGAGGAAGGTGACGAAGCCTACGATGGCGAGTTGGGAGAGTGATCAGGTGAGCCTCGATGTCCAGGACTACATCAAGGATCGCCTGCCCCTCGTCGACGCGGCGCTCGAGAAGATCGTGCCGCCGGCCGAGGAGCCGCCGACCGCGTTGCACGGCGCGATGCGACATCTGCTCTTTCCGAGCGGCAAGCGCTTCCGTCCGATGCTTGCCTTCGCGGGCGCCGAAGCGGTGGGGGGCACGGCTTCCGATGCACTTCCCGCGGCCTGCTCGGTCGAGTTGATCCACACCTACAGCCTGATCCACGACGATCTTCCGTGCATGGACGACGACGCGCTGCGCCGCGGTCGGCCGACGGTCCACATCGCGTACGGTGAAGCGAATGCCGTGCTCGCTGGCGACGCGCTTCTGGCGCTCGCCTACGAATCCCTCGCCGAAGCACTGACCGACACCGGACCGGAGGCCCTCGTGCTGGCGATTCGCGATCTCGCCCACGCCGCGGGTTCGCGCCAACTCGTGGGGGGGCAGGCCGATGACCTCGATGCGGCGGGCGACGACTCGAGCGTCGAACAGGTCGAGAGTGTTCACGCCCGCAAGACGGCGGCGCTGATCGGGGCCTCGATCGTGTGTGGTGCGCGCCTGGCCGGCGCCTCCGACGAACAGCTCGCCGCACTCCACGGCTTCGGTTACGACGTCGGCATCGCATTCCAGATCGCCGACGACCTGCTCGACGAAGGCGAGGACGACCCGTGTTCGTTGGTGACGGCGCTCGGAGCCGACGCGGCGCGCGCCCGGGCGAACGATCTACTCGACGAGGCGCTCGAGGGGATCGCTTCCTTTGGCGAAGCGGCGAAACCCCTGCGAGCGCTCGCGCGCTTTGCGGTGAAGAGGACGCAATGACCGAGCGCCTGCTCTACGGCATCGATTCTCCCGCCGATCTGCGCAAACTGCCGCGCGATCAGGTCGAACAGGTGGCGAACGAGATTCGCAGCGAGATCCTCGAACGGGTTTCGCAGACGGGCGGGCATCTCGCCTCGAGCCTCGGCGCGGTCGAGCTCATTACCGCGCTCCACTACGTCTTCGAAACGCCGGACGACAAGGTCGTCTTCGACGTCGGGCACCAGGGCTATCCCCACAAGATGCTGACCGGGCGGCGCAATCAGTTCGAGGGCATCGGCCAACAGGAAGGCATCTCGAAGTTCCTGCGCCGCAGCGAATCGCCCTACGACACCTTCGGTGCGGGGCACGCGGGAACCTCGATCTCGGCGGCCCTCGGCATGGCGCGCGGCATGCGCCATCGCGGCGAAGACTCGCTTGCGATCGCCTTCATCGGCGACGGTGCGATGACGGCCGGAATGGCCTTCGAAGCGCTGAACCACGCGGGGCACATCCAGGAGAAGAACCTGATCGTCATCCTGAACGACAACGAGATGTCGATCAGCCCGAACGTCGGTGCGCTTTCGTCGTATCTCTCGCGCACGATGTCGGCGCCGATGGCCCGTAGGATCAAGGGCTGGGCGCGCGACTTCATCACCAGCATGCCCGGAGACATGCTCCACTGGGCGCGCAAGGCCGAGGAGTCCCTCAAGGTCTTCTTCTCGCCCGGGCTGCTCTTCGAGGCGCTCTCGTTCCGCTATGTGGGTCCGATCGAAGGCCATCGCATGGACGTCGTGCTCGAGACCTTCGAGAACGTGAAGCAGATGATCGCCGCGGGCGATGGCCCGGTGTTGATCCACGCCCTCACCGAGAAGGGCCACGGCTACGAGCCCGCCGAGCGCGATCCCCTGAAGTACCACGGCGTGACGAAGTTCAACGTCGAATCCGGGCAGTTCGCGCCCAAGAAGACGGGGCCGCCCGCGTACACGCGCGTGTTCTCCGACACCCTGATCCGACTCGCGCGCGAAGACGAGCGCATCGTGGGCATCACGGCAGCGATGGCGCCGGGCACGGGTCTCGATCGCTTCCAGGCCGAGTTCCCCGATCGCTTCTACGACGTGGGCATCGCGGAACAACACGCGGTGACGTTTGCGGCCGGGCTGGCGGTCGAAGGCATGAAGCCGGTGGCCGCGATCTACTCGACCTTCCTGCAGCGCGCCTACGACCAGGTGTTGCACGACGTCTGTCTGCAGAACCTCGACGTGACCTTCGCCCTCGATCGCGGTGGCCTCGTCGGCGCCGATGGCGCGACCCACCAGGGGGTCTACGACTATTCGTATCTGCGCTCGCTGCCGAACGCGGTGGTGATGGCGCCGAAGGACGAGAACGAATTGCAGCACATGCTCGCCACGGCGATCGAGTATCCGGGGCCGGCGGCGATTCGCTTCCCGCGCGGTGCCGGGCTTGGCGTGCCGATGGATCCGGAGATCAAGCCGCTTAGCTTCGGCGAAGCCGAAGTGCTGCGGGATGGCACCGACGTCCTGATCGCCGCCGTCGGCAGCGTGGTGCATCCCGCCCTCGAAGCGGCTTCGGAGCTGGCCAGCCAGGGCATCTCGGCCGCCGTGTTGAACGCACGCTTCGTTCGCCCCCTCGATCGCGAACGCATCCTCGCCCTCACCGGGCGCTGCAAGGCCGTCGTTACCGTCGAAGAGCACACGGCGGCGGGGGGCTTCGGGAGCGCGGTGCTCGAAGCGCTCTCGGAAGCCGGCGTCGACGCGCGCACGCTGTGCCTGTCGCTCCCCGACGAGATCATCGAGCACGGCTACGGCCCGGGCGATTTCGGTCTCGACGCCGACGGCATCGCGAAGAGCGTCGAGGCCTTCCTGCGCGAAGCGTGAGATGAGAGGCAAGAGGTGAAGAGGCCATGAAGGGCCAGCGCCTCGACGAACGCCTCGTCGATGAAGGGCTCGCGGAAAACCGCACTCGCGCCCGGGCATTGATCATGAGCGGTGTGGTCCTGGTTGACGACGTTCCGGTCGACAAGGCGGGGGCGCCGGTCAAGCCCGAGGCTTCCATCCGCTTGAAGGGCGAGGTGCGCCGCTTCGTGTCGCGCGGTGGCGACAAACTCGAAGGCGCCCTCGACGACCTGGGTGTCGATCCTTCCGGGCTCTTCTGTCTGGACGTCGGCGCCAGCACCGGTGGATTCACCGACTGCCTACTGCAGCGCGGAGCGCGCGGCGTGGTGGCCCTCGACGTCGGAACGGCGCAACTGCACGAGAAGTTGCGACAGGACGAGCGCGTCCACGTCTTCGAGAAGACCAACGCCCGCGAACTCGCCCCCGAACACGTTCCGGAACCCGTCGACCTCATGGTGGTCGACGTTTCGTTCATTTCGATCGAACGGCTCCTCGAGCCGATCCGGCAGGTTGCTCCGAACGCCGAACTGCTCTTGATGGTGAAGCCGCAGTTCGAGGTGGGACGCGAATCGGTGGGGAAGGGCGGTGTGGTCCGAGACGACGCCCTGCGCGAAGGCGCCGTCGACAAGATCCGCGATGCGGCGGTGACGCTGGGTTACACCGAGTGCGGTCGCGCGGAGAGTCGTGTGGCCGGGCCGAAGGGGAATCGGGAAGTCTTTCTCTGGCTCCGCCCCGAATCGTAGGGGCCGAGCCGATCTCGCGCGTCCGGTGTCATTTCACTTGATGCGTATTCGATATCTGTGGCTCGCGCTGGTGGTTCTGGTTTCGATCGCGCTCCCAGGGTGTTTCCGATTCAAGGACACGACGGGTTCGACCCTCCTGGACCTGACCCCCCACGGTGATGCCGAGGGCTGTCGCGAATGCTGTGTGCGATACGACATTCCCTCACGGATCTGCACGGAGCAGCGAGGCCGTCGTGACGCAATGGTCCCCGTGGGCTACGCAACGAGCGGCAACGAGGGGTGCGGATGCCGACCCGGCCCGAGGAAAGACTCGAGTTCATGTCTCCCGCTTGGATCGACGCGGCGGGACAGGCGTTCGAGCATGCGATCGAGGGAATTGGCGGCCTCCCGAGAGATCTCTCGTACGCGCTATGTGAGCACTTCGCTGACGCTCCGCCGCATCTGGCGAGCAGCGACGGAAGTGTTTCGTGGCACGCGAAATTCGCACAGGGAAAGGCGTGTGTGGGCGCCGGAGTTCCCGAGCGCGCCGACTTCACGATTCGCACCGACTACACAGCCGCCCTCGCCATGGCGCGCACCCAGTACTCGGCGGGAGAAAACTCGATCGGTCGCGCAAACCACGAAAACGGCCTTCGCTTCGGACGCGATTGCTTCTCGGTCGAAGGGGCTGCACCTGCCGATCCCGATCTGCTCCGCGTGCTGACCGCGATGCACGACGAGCTTGCACGGCGAACGGTCCTTGGCAGCGACATCGCCCATCTCATCGAGAGGCATGGGCTCGGGTCTGCTGCCAACGATCTCGATCGCGATGGCTTCTGTCTTCTCGAGGACGCGTTCTCGTCCCAGTTCGCTGAAGAGCTTCGCGCAGCGCTGGTCGAGTCGAAGAACGCGCCGGCCACCCTGCTCGAACGCGGACGCATCTTCGAAGAGGCGGCGCTCCATCCCTGGTTGCTGACCCTGACCGAGTACGCGTGCGGCCGGGGTTTCGTTCTGGCGGAGTTGTGTGGGCAGGAGAACGAGCCCGGAACCGATACTCCAAGCGGGACGTGCACCGCGCTTTGGGTAATCGAAGACTCCAGCCCCGAGATGCCCAGGGGATCGATCGCGCTGTGGTCCGGAGGCCCGAGCCCCGCCCGGGCCGATCGAACACGCGGCGCCGGGATGACGCTCTGCAGCAAGTACAGCCGCGCCAGCCATCCCGCCGATACGCGCTACCGCGACATCGATCCAGCCATCCTGGACCGCAATCCGCCCGAGCTTACGACCGTGCTTGGCTTCGATGCTGTACTCGAGCGGCACGGTCACGAGGGTTCGGTTGTCCGATGAACCATCCGGTCGACCGCCGTTGGCCTGGGGTGAGCGCGGGCGACCCCGTCGTCGGGGCAGCGCAGGTCGTGTTCAGCCCTAGATCGACTTCGAGCTATCGTGCCGGGCCAGATCGGCAGTCGGGTTGGAGAGGTCGTGGCCGGGAAATCGGATGATGATGAAACGGGGAACGGCGGTCGTGCATTTTCCGTGGGGGCAGCGAGCGCGCTCGCGCGTCGCATCGACGGCCTGGGCTATCCGGCTCGACTCGCGATCGCCGCGACCAGTGGCTTCATCATCGCGTCGGGAGCGCCTCGCGATGGCGTGATCGCGGCGAGTTTCGTCGGCCTGGCGCCGCTCCTGCTCGTGCTGCTTCGTTCGCGCGATACCGCGCGCCACGTCTTTCTCCTCGGCTTGATCGGCGGCATGGGCGTCGGGCTCGGCGGCTTCCCGTGGATCGCCGAGATGCTCGTGCAGTTCGCCCACGTGCCGACCGGCGTGGCCTTCGTGGGCCTGCTCGGTTTCTCGGCGTGGATGGCGATCTCCTACGGCCTGTTCGCGTTGCTCGTGCGCTTCGGACCACGCGAAGGTGCGCTGGGCTTCGTCTACATCGTGGCCGCCTTCGTCGCCTTGCAGGTGAGTTGGCCGGTGCTGTTTCCGTACACGATCTTCCTCGGCTTCGCGGAAGAGCCGGCCCTGATGCAGCTCGCCGAGTGGATCGGCGTGCACGGCATCGAAGGGGTGATGATCGCCGGTCAGTTGGCGCTGGTGCGTGGGCTCTTCGTCGCGAGCCGCGGTGCCCGCCTGGCGTACGTCGTCGCGTGGCTCGCGGTTCCGATCTCGATGCTCGCGATCGGTCACTCCCGGATGGCCGCGATCGATATCGAGATCGCACAGACCGACCGCACCCTGCGGATCGGCATCGTGCAACCCAACGTGGGCATCTTTCGTCTCGACTCGGGCCGGCGCATGGAGCGATTGCGCACGCCCACCCTCGAAGCCGTGTACCGCAACGCGGAGCTCGTCGTCTGGCCCGAAGCCGGCACCTTTCCCTATTCGATCGGGCGACCCGCCGAGCGGTACATCGAGCGGGTCGCGCGACGCGTGCAGCGCGGGCATCGAACCCCCGTGTTGTTCGGCGCGAGTTCTCGCGAACCCGAGGCGCGCTTCGGCTACAACAGCACCTTCCTGATCGATCGTCGGGGCGATCTGCTCGGCGGCTACGACAAGGTGAACCTCGTTCCCCTCGGCGAGAAGATCCCGCTGATCGATCCCGACATCGTGACCGATTGGGTGGGCAACATCGCGCACCATCATGCCGGTGAAGGACCGGCGCGCTTCGTATTGCCGCGCGAAGGCGAGGCCGGAGACGTCGCGATGGCTCCGCTGATCTGTTACGAAGACATCATTCCCGCCTTCGTCCGCGAATCCGCCGCCCAGCCCGGGGGCGTCGACCTGCTCGTCAATCAAACGATCGATTCGTGGTACGGCGATTCGGCGGAGCCCTGGGAGCACCTGGCGCTCGCGCAGTTTCGCGCGGTGGAGCATCGCATCCCCATCGTGCGCAGTGTGAGCACCGGGGTCAGCGCGATCGTCGACGCGAACGGCCGGTTGGTCGACTACGCACCGCTGCGCCCCGTGACGCGCTCGACCCTCGATGAGTATCCACCCGAGGTGCTGGTGGCGACGATTGTCCTGGCGCGCAACACAGCCGAGCAGCCGACCTTCTACGCCCGCGTCGGCTGGTGGCTACCGCATCTGTGTCAGCTGCTGACCCTGGGCGTGTTTCTGTGGTGGCGGCAGAAGGGCCGCGCCTAGACGAAGACCCAGGCGATCCAGACGAGGCACGTCAGCATCAAGGCGCGCGTCGTCGGGCTCGCGGTGCCATTCCACAGGCGCCAACCCGCGAGGGCGAGGGCGGCGAGTACGACGGCGTCGAGGACGGAGATCACGACCACTCGACCTCGCGAAAGATGCGCGCCGCGAAGGCGAGCATCAGCGCCGTGACCAACGCCGCCACGAACAGGAACTCCAGCGGGACCTCGTAGCGGAAGCGCGAGAGATCGAAGCCGCTGACGACGTCACCCAATACGGGAAGTTGCGTCACCGCGACGATGGGCAGAGCCTCTGCTCCCTCGGGCGCGGCCAGCACGAACCGCGCGTAGCAGAACACCGAGGTCGAGAGCCCGGCGAGCAGGATCACGATGCCCGCGAGCCTTCCACCGCCCAACAGGCCATAGGCGTTCTGGATCTGGACGAAGAGCAGGATGAAGGCCGCCGCGGGGAGGATCTGGGTGAGGGTGCTCGCAAGCACGAGGTTTCCCCATTCGATGCGAGCGGTGGAACCGAGACCCTCCGCGAAGGGAAACGAGGCCGAGAGATTCTGACTGCTCTGGATCGCCAGGTAGATCGCGAGCGCCGCGAGGATGACGCCGAGGGCTGCACCGGACGCGAAGAGGAAGCGCACGGCGAGCTGGGCTTCCGCCGGGACGGGGGACTGGTAGTGAAGGGCCATCTCGCCGCGATCCGCCTCCCGCATGTGCGCGACGAAGAGGCCGAGCAGCGTCGCGGCGGCGAGCAGCATCGCGCCAGCGATCGCGGCGGGCTGACGGGGGCGGAAGGCGAATTGGAGTTCGTCGGGAAGATCGTACGTGCCCGAGGGGAGCGCGCCGTCTTCCTCCCCCGCTTCTTCCTCCGCGTTGCGCGACGAATCGAAGGACCACTCGAAGATGCTGCGAGAGAACGACCCGTCCTCTTCTTCGTTGCTCGACTCGATCTCGATGCGCGACTGCACGCGCGGATCGCGCTCTTCACCTTCTTCGGGAATCCCCACCATGTCCGCTCCCGTGATCGCACCGGGGAGTGCGAAGAGGAAGAGGGTGAACACCGCGAGTCCCACGACCGCGCCGTAGAACACCCAGGCGTTGCGTCGGGTCTCGTACCAGAGCAGGGTGAGCACGGCGTTCATTGCATGAAACCCCGATAGCATTCGACCACCGACGTGCCGCGTTGGGATAGTGAGGTGGTCGTCTCGTCGAGCTGCACTTCCCCTTCGCGCAGGATCACCACCCGATCGAAGAGGGGCTCGGCGTCTTTCACTTCATGGGTACTGAGCACGACGGTCGCGTCGGCGCGAAACTCGGCCAACACGGCGTCGATGATCTCCTCGCGCGCCATGAAGTCGATGCCGGCCAGGGGCTCGTCGAGCAGGTAGAGAGTCGTTTCGCGCGCCAGGGTGGCTGCGAGCTGGAGCTTGGTCTGGTTGCCGCGGGAGAGTGCGTGGAAGGGGCGATCGTGGATGTCGAGGCGTTCGACCAGCCGGGCGAAGCGATCCGGGGAGAAGTCGGGAAACAGGCCCGCCATCAGGCGCGCCACATGGGCGTGGGTCATGGCCGCGGGAAAGACCGCCGAGGTCGAGAGGAAGGCGAAGCGATCCCTGCGACGCTGGGGCTTCGCATCGTCGAGTTCCACGCGACCCGAGGTCGGCCGCAAGAGCCCCGCGGCGAGGCGAAGCAGGGTCGTCTTCCCCGAACCGTTCGGCCCGAGCAGCCCCACGACTTCCCCCGGGCCGATCTCGAGACTCGTCGGGCGAAGCCCCCGCGCGCGTCCATAGCTCTTGGCCACGTCGCGAAGGGAGAGCCTCATCACGTCGCCCGGGCGGCCTCGCGAGCGGCGGCGAGGTCGCGGGGGAGCGAGCGACTCGCGAGCCCGAAGAAGATCACGGCACTGCCCCCCACGATGCCGACCGAAAGCAGCGAGTAGCGAATCGAGAGATCGCCGTACTGCACCGCGAGGGCGTCGTTGAGATAACCCATCAGGAACGGCCCGAGGCCGAGGCCGATCAGGTTCACGATGAAGAGGTTGATCGCCGACGCGGTAGCGCGCATCGCGGGCGGAACCAGGGTCTGGGTCATCGCGAACATCGGTCCAATGTACATGTTTGCGATGAAGTAGAAGGGGGCGAAGGAGGCCAGGGCGAGCCATGGGCTCGGCGCGAGCAGGAAACCGACGAGGAAGGGAACGCCAAGGCCCGCCTGGATGGCGGGAAGCTTCATGTACCAGGTCTCGTCGCGCTGGCCGAAATGGTCCGAGAGGCGTCCGCCGGAATACACTCCCGCACAACCCGCGATGCCGAAGATGAGTCCGAGGGACAGGCCCACGTCGACCCGGCTCATCTCGTGGACGCGCATCAGGAAGGGCGCACCCCAGACCATCAGCCCATAACCGGCCAGCGACTGCACGGCGGTGCCGGCGATGATCAGCATCAGCGAGCGGATCTTGAGGATCCCGACGATCGTTTCGACGAGTGGCGGTTGCGCCGCCACCTCGGTCGGGGCGCCCTGGCTGCGATCGGAGAAGCCACGAGGCAATTCGCGCACGGTGAGTAACACGAGGAGGGCCAGCGGAATGCCCGTGAGCCCCAGGGTGAGATACACGGTGCGCCAGCCGAAGTTCTCGGCGATGTAGCCGCCGAAGATCATCGCTCCCGCGATCCCGATGTAGACCCCCATGCCGTAGATCGAGAGTGCCGTGGCCCGTCGATCGAGGGGGAAGTAGTCGCTGATCAGCGAATGAGAGGGCGGTGAGCCCGCCGCTTCGCCGATGCCGACGCCGATCCGCGCGGCGAAGAGCTGGGCGAAGCTCGTCACCAGGCCCGTGACCGCCGTGAAGCTCGTCCATACGAGCAGCCCGATCGTCACGACGTTGCGGCGCGAAGCGCGGTCGGCGTATCGCGCGATCGGGATCCCCGCGAATGTGTACATGAGCGAGAACGCGAAGCCCGCGAGGAAGCCCATGTAGGTATCCGAGAGCTCGATTTCGCGCTTGATGTCTTCGAGTACGATCGACAGCACCTGCCGATCCATGAAGTTGAAGACGTAGACGACGAAGAGCACGCCGAGGACGTAGTTCGCGTAGCCGCGCGAAACTTCGCGCGGCTCATTCGGGGAATCGCCGCGAGAGACTTCGGGGGCCTCTTCGGCTGCCTCGGAACTCACTTCGAGGCGCTCCGCGCCTTCCGCGCGGCGTCGAGCTTGGCGTGGCTCCAGACGACGTCATCCCCCGCGAGCTTTTCGATCGCGCCGGCATCGAAGCCGAGTTCGCCGAGCACCTCGTCGGTGTGCTCACCCAGGGCTGGGGGAGGGAGTCGTACACCGCCCGGGGTGCCGAAGAACTTGATCGGGATGTTCGTGACGTCGACCGTGCCTTCGAGAGTGTGCTCGATGCTCTGGATCATCTCGTTGTGGCGAATCTGCGGGTCGGCGACGACGTCGGGCATCTCGTTGATCGGTGCGGTGAGCAGATCGCCCGCCACCAGCAACTCGACGAGTTCTTCGCGCCCGAAGTCCATGCAGCGCTCTTCGAGCACGCGGTCGAGTTCGTCCTCGTTCTGCTTGCGGGCGTCGATCGTCGCGAAGCGCGGATCCGATACCCAATCGCGATCGAGGGCGCGGCACAGGTTCTCGAAGAACTTCTGTGAGAAGCAGGTGATCACCACCTTGCCGTCCTTGCAGCGGTAGATGCCCGACGGCGCGAAGTAGAGGCTGCGGTTGCCGGTGCGCGGCGTGTCGTAGTTGGCGTTCTGGTAGGCGCCAATCGGGTTCGCCATGGCGTGGGTCAGGGCATCGAGGAGCGAGATCTCGATGCGCTGGCCCTGGCCCGTCTTGCTGCGCGCGATCACCGCGGCCAGCGCGGCGCTGCAGACCAGTTCCGAGGTCATCACATCGATCAGGGGCACGGTGAGGCGCACGGGCTCGCCGTCGGGCTCACCGTTCTGCGCCAGCAAACCTGCGTAGCCCTGGGCCAGGAAGTCGATGCCCGGCCGCCCCGCGTAGGGCCCGTCGTATCCGAAGGCCGTCACGCTGATGTAGATCAGGTCTTCGCGATGCGCGCGCATGGCCTCGTAGCCGAGCCCGAGCTTGTCGAGGGCATCGCCGCGGATGTTCGTGATGAAGATGTCACTGGTCTCAACCAGCTTGCCGAGCACTTCCTTCGCCTGCGCGCCCTTCGTCATGTCGATCACGATGTCGCGCTTGTTGCGGTTCAGGCTCATGAAGGCCGTGCGCTGACTGCCGCGGCGCGGACCGAGGTGGCGAGAGTCGTCGCCGAATGTGCTCTCGACCTTGATCACGTCGGCGCCCATGTCGCCGAGCAGCGTTGCGCCATAGGGGCCCGCCAGCATGGTGGCCATGTCGACCACGCGCAATCCGGTGAGAGGGCCGTCCCTGAGATCGTTCGACGAATCGGACATCGGCCTAGGGAATCACTTCCTTGGCCTTGAGGGCCTCGATCTCGTCCCACTCCATGCCGAGCACCTCCATCAGGACGATCTCGGTGTCCTGACCCAGTTCGGGGCCGAGGGTCTCGACGCTGCCCGGGGTCTTGCTGAGGGTCACGGGCAGGCCGCGGATCTCGACCTCCTCATCCACCTCGCTGCAGTGGGTCTTGAGGAAGTAGTCGTTCTGCCAGGCTTGCGGGTCGGCCGCGAGTTCCTTGAAGGTGACGATGGGGCTCGCGGGAATCCCCGCCTGGGCCAGTGCCTCGCACCATTGTTCGGCGCTCTTCGAAGCGAAATGGGCGTCGAGGGCGGCGATCAGTTTCTGGTTGTTGGCTTCGCGCGACGCGGCGTCGCCGTAGTTCGAATCGCCCGCGATCTCCGGGGCACCGATCGCATCGCAGAGTGCGGCGAAGCCCTCGTCGGTGTTCGCCTGGCACAGGTACATCCACTGATCCTGGGCCTTGTAGCGATTCCAGAGCGCATTTGGCGCGTCGCTGCGCGAGATCTGCTTCGAGTAGAAGTCGTTGCCGCTTGCGAGATAGGGCTGGAGCGTCGGTGCGCCCATGAACAGCTGCGCGCCGTACAGGGAGGCGTCGACCGCCTGCCCACGTCCGGTCTTCTCCCGCTGGTACAGGGCCATCAAGATGCCGAAGGCGCTCATGATGCCGCCGTAGGCGTCGCCACTACCCATGCCGAGATAGATCGGCGGCTGCCCGGGCTCGCCCTGTCGCGTCATGATGCCGGTGAGGGCCTGCACATTGATGTCGAAGGAGGGCTTCTCGAGGGTTCCCTTCTGACCGTGACCGGTGTTGGTGACGTGGATGATGCGCGGGTTTACCGCCGAGAGCTTCTCGTAGCTGAGGTTCCACTTCTCGAGGTTGTCCATCCCCTGGTTCCAGAGGAAGACGTCGGCCTGCTCGACGAGCTTGTAGAAGAGCTCCTGTCCTTCCTGGCTGCGCAGGTCGATCGCGAGGCTCTTCTTGTTGCGATTGATCACCAGGAAGTATTGGTTCCAATCGCCGATCTCGAGGGCCTTGATGCTGCGCACGCCGCGGGCGGGGTCGCCGGTGACCGGGCGCTCGATGTGGATCACCTCGGCGCCGAAGTCGGCGAGGTACTGGGAACTCACCGGCCCCTGGAACCAGACCGTGCAGTCGAGCACGCGGATGCCTTCGAGTGCTTTCGTCATGTGGCCGTCCTCAGTCCGATTCGAGGCCGAGGAAGTCTTCGAGTACCTCCTCGGTGTGCTGTCCGCGGCAGGGCGCCATGCTGCGCAGCCGCGCGGGGTTGTCGCTCATCATGATCGGGAAGCCGAGGCTCTGGAACTTTCCGTGGCTCGGGTGGTCGAGATCGAGCACGTAGCGGTTGACGCTCGCCTGATCGCAGTTCGCGGGGTAGTCGTAGGTCTCGATCAGGTCCGCGCTCATCTTCTTCTCGGCGAACTTCGCCTCCCAATGGGAGCCCGGCTGCTTCACGAAGAGCTCGTCGAGCAGCTGCATCATCTCGAGGCGGTTGTCGCCGCAGCGCTTGTCATGGGTGTCGAAGCGCGGATCGTCGATGTCGAGGCCCATGATCTCCGAGAAGACCGGCCACCAGCGATCGGTGTCGGGCATGGCGAGGGTCACCCAGCGCCCATCGGAGCAGGGATAGGAGGGGCCGCTCATCGGATTGCCCATGTCGAGGCGCGAGACCGGTTCGAGGATGCGATCGGCGCGCACAGCGAGGTAGGCCTGGAGATCGAGACTCGCGGCGTACATGTTGCCGGCGAACAGCGACGTATCGACGACCTGGCCTTCCCCCGACTTCTCACGGTGAACGAGCGCCATCAGCGCGCCGAAGGCCAGCATCACGGCGGTGTGCATCTGCCCGGTGCCGCTGTAGACGGGGGGCTGTCCGGGTTCGCCGAGGGTCGACATCAAGCCGACGCGTGAGGCGGCGAGCTCGTCGATCGCCGGCAGGTCGCGGTCGGGGCCGTTCGGGCCGAAGCCCGAGCCGCGCGCCAGGATGATGTCGCTGCGCAGGGCGCAGAGCGAGTCGTAGTCGAGGCCCTTGGCGTCCTGCTCCTCGAAGGGCAGGTCGGTGATCAGCACGTCGCACTTCGCGACGAGCTTCTTCAGCACCGCGAGTCCATCCTCGGTCTCGAGATCGAGGGCGACGCTCTGCTTGTTGCGATTCGCTAGCTCCGCGTGGGCGTCGAGCTTCTCAGCGGGCCGCATGCCATCGCGGTTCGGGAGCGGTGCGGGAACACCCGTGTTCTCGACCCGGATCACCCGCGCGCCGAAGTCGGCGAGCAGCGCCGCCGCGACGCCGGTGAAGAACTCGGTCGACAGATCGACGACGACCAGCTCGTCGAGTGCCGTAGCCATTTCGCTCTCTCCTTCCGGCGGGCCCTACCAGCTGTTGATCTTCTCGAGGGTCTTGTCTTCGAACGCCACCGTGTCCGGAAGCGGGCGACCCAGCCACTCGGAGTAGAAGGTGTCGAGGTCGGGGAGGAACTCGAAGTCCGGCGGGCAGCCACGCGGGACGGCCTCGACTTCGTGCTGTCTGCCGCAGTTCGGGCAGATGTACTCGCGCAGCTGGAGCCACGACGGATCGGGCATCTCGCGGCCGACGTAGACCTGGCTCATCTTCTCTTCGTCATCGCGTACGTAGATCAGCGCGCTCAGCTTCCAGTTGACCCGATAGTCGCCGAAGCTCTGGCCGCACGTGCACTTCACGACGCGCTCTCCGTTGTCGTTCACGATGTAGAGGTCGGGCGTCAGCGGTAGCAGGATCGGATCGTCGAATTCGACGCGGGCCTGCATGATCTCGACGTACTTGTCGAAGCGGTCCTCGTCCTTGCTGCTCTTCAACATGTCCTGGGTGGCGGGCCAGGGCAGCACGCCGTCGATCAGCTTTTCGATGTCGGCCTTGTCGAAGCTTGCCATCGTTTCTCTCCTGAGTTCGCGTCGCGCTCAGCGACGCGGGGTTCGCGATCTCGGTGCTATTGGGGATCCGGCGTGAAGGTGAAGTCTTCCGGCAGCTTCCAGAACTTGCGGATGTTGTCACCGTACTCGGGAGACAGGCGCATAGAGGTCTCCCACATCACGCGGACCGCGTTGTCCATGTTCTCCTGCGCTTCGACCTTCTTGCGCTCTTCTTCCCACCATTCCTTGAAGGGGATGGCGCGGGCCTTGCGGTCTTCACGCATCTGCGCGCGTTTCTTCTCGGTGGCCTCGATGTCGGGCACGACATGCCCGTTCGGCTTGGTGGTGACCACGCCGTGGATGTTCTCGGCCACGCGGGTCGTCGTCCAGCCCTCGTTGAGGTCATTGGCGACCGCATCGGGATCGCGCTCGATCGGATCACCCATCGCCTGGGCGCCCGAGATCGGATGCACGATCACGTCGTAGTCGACCAGCTGCTCGGGCGTCACGAAGGGCGCCACGGCGTTGTCCTCGACGAGCTCGGCCACGATCTTCGAGGTGACGGCGGGGTTGTCCGGGCCGCCACGCTCGTGGATCAGGGGCTTCTGCTCGTCGATCAGCTGCTTGAGGTTGGTCTTGTGACCGTATCCCGGGCGATCCGGCACCACCGGGTACGCACCGTACATGCCGTGGTTGCCCACGGTCTTGCTGCGCATTCCCGCGTCGCCGCACGAATACTCGAGGCCCGGCGTGTTGTAGACCATCCACACGGCCGTATGACCGAGTCCGCCGCGGAACTTGCCGAACCCACCCGAGTCGGGAGAGACGTTTCGGCCGAGGAAGAGGATCGGGTAGTAGAGTTCGCCGACCTCCGCGTTGCCGAAGTCGCCCTCCGGCGTGTAGATGCACCAGGCGCTGTTCTGCCCGTCGGAATAGCCGCGCGCCGGCGACCCCTGACTGGCCTGCTCGAGGGTGAGGCCCGCGAGGTACATACCCGTCTGGTTGATGCCGGCGAACTCCGCCGTCATGATCGAGCCCGAACCCGCGGCCATCTCCTCGACGAAGCCGCGCATCTGGAAGAGGCGTCCGAACATCTCGTAGACGTTGGAGAGCCACGTCACCGCCGGGGCCCAGGCCACACCCGAAGCCGCCTGGTAGTCAACGGGGTAGGGGTTCGCCCAGCTGCCGTCCGGCGGCATCTCGATGTTCCAGGCACTCGTGGGCCCGCTGTTGAACATGTCGAACCCGACGATGTGCGAGTAGCCCATCATCAGGCCACTCTTGAGGGCCGTCGGGCTGATGTTCTCACCGAAGGGGACCGTGCCCGACGCGCCGGCGAGAGAGAGGTCCACGCTCGCATCGGCGTTGATCGTGAGGTCCATCGGCAGGTTGAACATGCAGTCGATGTTCTGCTTGGTAAGCAGGACGCGCTTGCCCTTCATCGCCAGGTCCTTGAACTGGCTCTTGCGAATGCGGCCGGGCACGCACTGGTTCTTCACACGGCCCACGGCGTAGCGGCGACTGTCCTCGACGTACTCGTTCATCGCGTCGAGCACGAAGTCCTGACCGTACTTGTCGAGCACCTCGTGCAGCCGCTCGCGGATCGTGATGCACCCGGCGAGGCGACCGCGCGCGTCACCCATCACGAAGTCGGGCGTGCGCGTGCGCGAGCGGATGCGCATCTCGTACCAGGGGTAGAAAGCGTCGTGCTCGCCGACACGTTCCATCGAGATCGGGATGCCGTCCGAGTAGCAGTCGGGGTTCAGGAAGCCGATCGAACCGGGAGTCACCGAGCCCGAGTCCGACACGTGCGAGACGCACGAAGCCCAGGCGATCAGCTCGTCCTTGTAGAAGATCGGCATGCACATGTCGAAGTCGGGCGAGTGAATGCCGCCGTAGTGCGGATCGTTGTTCTCGAAGATGTCGCCCTGCTTGAAGCCGGGGTAGTCCTCGTAACCCAACTCGATGAAGTGCTTGATCATGTCCGAGAGCAGACCGGCGTGCGCCGAGATGCCGCGGCTGATGCAGACCGCTTCACCCGTCGCCGTGTGGAGAGCCCACAAGGCGTCGCCACCCTCGGCAGCGATCGGCGAGGATGAGACCTTGCAGCCCGTCGCCCATGCGGTGTTGCACAGATTGGAAAGGATGTGCCAGACGGCTTCGTAGTTGCCGGGGTCCTCTTCCTTGCGCGTGAGCGTCGTCAGACCGAAGAGGCTGCCCGACGTCTTGAAGGCCTCGTCGTTCGCATGCATTCGGTCTCGAAGGGGCGTGTTCCCTGTCGTTTGAGCAGCGGTAGCCATGGCTTAGGAATCCTTCCTCGTGATCCAGTAGATGTCGTGTTCGTCGATCTTCACGTGCCATTCCGGCGGAACGAAGAGCGTCGTGTTCGAGGCTTCGATGACCGCGAGGCCCTCGATCTCGTTGCCGGGCACCAGCTTCTCCATCTCCCAGATGTCCGCGTCCTGCCACTTGCCGCGGATGAAGACGGGGCGGGTGCCCTTCTTGCACTCCGCCGCCGGGGCCGGGTCGGCCAGGGGGTAGGCGCGAAGCACCGGCTTCACCGTGTCGACCCTGGCGATCACGCACACCTCGTTGATGTGGTAGGCGCCGACGTCCGGGCGGGCCGCCAGGGTGAACATCTTGGCGTAGAGATCCTCGAAGTCCTTCACCAGCGCTTGCCAGTTGCCCATCGAGTTGAGATCGGCGACGGGGGAGACGACTTCGACGTCGTCGAGCTGGCCGTAGTACTTCATGTACACGACGCGGCTGATCGAGATCGCGCTCTCCTCGAAGCCCTCACCCTTGAGCTCTTCGATCAGTTCCTGCTCGAGGGCCTCCCAGGTCTGGGTGACCGGGGTGAGGTATTGGAGCTTGGTTTCGTCGTCGAGATCCGGCGTGATGACCGCGCCGACACTCTTGTGGCGGCGGTGCGAGTAGTCCATGCAGGCGCCGCCCCAGGCGGAGAAGCCGCCGGCGTGGGGCACCGTGCAGATGCCCTTCCAGGGCAGATCGCTCGCGTAGCCGAGCAGGTGCAGTGGACCGCCGCCGCCATAACCGAGGAGGATGTACTCGCGAATGTCGTGACCGACCATCAGCGCGTTCGCGAGGTGTTCGGTCATCATCACGTTGAGCAGGTCGAGACAGGTCTCGGCCGCTTCGTACACATCGAGGCCCAGCGGGTCGGCCACCTTCTCCTTGAAGAGCTTGTAACTGACGTCCTTGTTGATCTTGACCTTGCCGCCCAAGTAGTTCGTCTCGGAGAGGATGCCGAGCAGCAGGTTCACGTCATTGATGGTGGGCGTCGTGTTGCCGGCTTCCATGAACGTCGGGCCGGGCGTTCCGCCGGCGCTGTCCGGACCGAGCTTGATGCGATTCGTGGCCGGGTCGACGCGGATGTAGGTTCCGGTCCCGGCGCCGATCGAGGTGATGCCGAGCATCGGAACGTTCACGTACATGTCCTGGAAGCCCGGCTCGCGATCGATCGGGAGTACGCCCGCGGTGATCGTGCCGGCGTCGAACGAAGTGCCGCCGACGTCGGAGCAGACGATGTTCTCCTCGTCGATCACGCTCGCGAGGTACTTGGCGCCCATCAGCCCACCGACCGGGCCACTCATCGCGGCCTCGAACAAGCGCGGGTAGCGGATGTTCGTAATGCCGCCGTAGCCGAGCACCGTCTTCAGACTGTGGGGGTAGCCGACCTTCTGCAGCTCCTCCTCGATGCGGTAGAGCTGCTTGCGCGCCGGGTCGCTCGCGTAGGCCTGGACCACCGTGGCGTTCGCGCGCGAGATCTCGCGCGTGGTGGGCGCCACCTTGTTCGAGACCTCGAGCACGACCTCGCGGCCGACTTCCTTCATCACCTCGCGGCAGATCTCTTCCGCGCGGTTCTCGTGCATCGGGTTCACGAAGCTCTGCAGGAAGATGATGGCGATCGCTTCGACTTCCTCGTCGACGATCAGGCTGCGCGCGCCTTCCCGCACCTCGTCTTCGTACATCGGGATCACGGGGGTGCCGAACATGTCGATGCGCTCGGTCACACCGCGCGAGAGCTGCGAAGGCACCAGCGGAATCCGGTGCTTGCGGTACTGCATGTGGGTGATCTCGGACCACTGGTCGCCGATGAAGGTCTGCTTGCCGCGGCCCTGGGAGATGATGTCTTCGAAGCCCCTCGTGGTCAGGATGCCGGTCTTGTAACCGTTCATGTTGATCACGGTGTTCAGCATCGAGGTGCCGGTGTAGATGGCGGTCTCGACGTCGGCGCCGAAGTTCGCGCCTTCCTCCTGGGAGATCCCCATGTACTCGAGGGCTTCCCAGAACGATTCCATGTAACCGATGCTTTCATCCTGGGGAGAGGTCGGGGCCTTGCCGATGACGCTGCGACCTTCTTCGTCGACGACGATGACATCGGTCATCGTGCCGCCGGCGTCGCAGGCTACGAGGTAGCGGGACATCGAGACTTACTCCTTGCTGGGGCCCGAGGGCCGGTTGATCACGCAGTGGCGTCGTAGTGATGCGGGGCCCGAATGGGCGAATCGAGATGAATTCGTTGCGGGGTCTTCAGGCCTTTCCCGAGTGCCGCATGGGTCTGACGGGCGAGCTGGCGCAGTGGCGCTGCGGGGGAGGGCCTGAAGCGAGGTGGATCACGGTTCTGAGGGGTCGTTGCGGCGACCGTTCAATGAGGGTCCCACAAAAAACCTCGCGAGGACTGTATCGGATCCATGCGGCGACGCACCACGTTCGGCGCGTGTCGACACGCGTCTCGGTTGTGCGCGCGGACTGCACATGCGACGCGAAGCGAGCGAACTCGAGAGCGTCGGTACCGATCCGTATTCCTGGAACGCGTGTCGAGCGACACGCGCCTTTGCGTGTTGCCTACGCGGCACGTTCGTCACGGAATGGTCGGTACGTGATGCGTTCGTGTTCCATCTTCGCGCGCAGCAGAACGCGAGTGAACGCGCCGGGCGGTGACTCGCGTGGTGGCGATCGAAATTCGAGTCCGCCTCAGGTTTCTGCGACGGGGAAGTGCTAGAACAGAATGCGTTCGGCGAATCGCGACCCGGTTCCCGCGTTCCCGTCGCGCCGGTCACTCACGGCCGCGGCCGTTCCCGCCAGACCTGATCCCATTTCATCTCCAGCTCCAGCGCGTATCGCTTCCGGCATCGTCGCTGCGCCCCGTCCGGGGTGCGCACGCCGCGCGGCGAGGCGCTTCGCGCAAGCAGAGACCCCAAGACCCGAACGAGAATAAAAGGAAGACCGCCATGCGCATCGTGATCTGCGTCAAGGAAGTGCTCGATCCCGACGCCGTGAACAACTACGCGATCGCCGGACGACTCGAAATCGGCGACGACGGCATGAGCCTCACCCAGACCGCGATCCCGAAGCTGATCAACGGCTTCGACGAGCAGGCCCTCGAAGCGGCGCTGCGGATCAAGGACGCGGGTGTCGACTGCGAACTCACCGTGGTATCGATCGGTGAGGATCCCGCGAAGATCCTGAAGCACTGTGCGGCCCTCGGCGCCGACAACGTCGTGGCGATCCAGACCGACGCTTCGGCGCTCGACGGCCACGGTGTCGCGACCCTACTGCTGAAGCAGATCGAGGCCGGCGGCGGCGCCGATCTCGTGCTCTGCGGTCGGCAGGCCTCGGACGACGATCAGGGGGTCGTGCCCGCATTGATCGCCGAGCGCCTCGGCCAACCCCTCGTGACCTTCGCGCGGGCCGTCGAAGCCTCGGGAGAGAACCTCAAGGTCATCCGCGTCGTGCCCGACGGCGACGAAGTGGTCGAAGTCGCGCTGCCCGCCGTGGTGACGGTGAGCAATGAACTCGGGGAGCCCCGCTTCCCCACCGCCGCGGCCAAGATCAAGGCGCGCAAGGTGAAGCCGCAGATCGTTTCGCCTGCCGACCTCGGTCTCGGCGACGCGGATCTCGCCCCGCGCATCCAGATGGTGAAGCAGTTCGTGCCCACCGTGCAGGGCAACTGCGAGTTCATCGAGGGGGCCACGCCGGCCGAGCAGGCCGACAACCTGCTCGCGCGTCTGCGCGAAGAGAGCCTTCTTTCTTGAGCATCGAATTACGGCGGGCCCGTACCGCGCCTCGCCGGACCGGAGAAACGAGACATGTCGAACGCCATCGTCGTTTGTACCTGGGGTGAAGACAAGGATGGCCTGCCCGCCAGCGCTGAAGAGGTGTTGACCCTCGCGGGCGGGCTCGCGAAGAACACGGGCAGCGATCTCGTCTGGTTGACGTTGGGCGCCCAGGCGTCGGGCGTGGCCGATGCGGCCTCACGCCATGGCGTCGCCGCGCTGCACCAGATCGACGACGCGAAGCTCGCGGACGTCAGTGCCGACCTGGCCGTCGAAGCCCTCGCGCAGTACTGCGCCGCACAGTCGCCGCGCATCGTCCTCTTCAATCAAATGGCGGAGACGCGCACGATCGCGCCGCGCCTCGCCGCGCGTCTCGATTCGGCGGTCGTGATGGGCGTGACCGGCATCGCCGCCGATGGTGATGCGTTGGACATCACGGCTTCGGCCTACGGCGGTGATACGCGTGTCGTCTATCGGGTGGCGGGTGCCGGTACGGCGGTCGCGGCGGTGTGGTCGACGGCGATCACGGCCGAGAGCCCCGATGCGGGATCGAGTCCGGCGAGCGAGACGATTGCGGTCGATCTCGGAAGCGCGAGCGAGCGCATCAAGATCGTCGAGGCCGCCAAGGCCGAGGGCCCCAAGCTCGAGGACGCCGAGATCATCGTTTCCGGCGGTCGTGGCCTCGGTGCCCCCGAGAACTACAAGCTGATCCGCGATCTCGCCGAAGCCCTCGGCGGCATGGCGGGAGCCTCGCGCCCCCTGGTCGACGAGGGCTGGGTCGACTCGAACCACCAGGTCGGCCTCACCGGCAAGATCACCAAGCCGAACCTCTACGTGGCCGTCGGCATCTCCGGCGCGAGCCAGCACATGGCCGGCTGCGGCGCGGCGAACGCGATCGCGGCGATCAACAAGGATTCCGAGGCGGCCATCTTCCAGCACGCGCGCTTCGGTGTCGTGGGCGATGCCCTCGAACTCCTTCCCGAGCTGATCCGCGCCGCGAAATCCTGAACCAGCGAGGCTTCTTCCATGGGCGACACGATTGAATCGGTCGAGGGGCTGTTCGAGGACACGGCGAACGGTCCGCGTCTGCTGGGTTCGCGTTGCGCGACCTGCTCGACTCCGTACTTCCCCCGCAGCAGCGGTTGTCACAACCCCGACTGCGATCTCTCGAAGATGGAAGACACCTACCTGGGCCCGAAGGGACGCATCTGGAGCCTCTCGGTGCAGACCTATCCGCCTCCGCCGCCCGTCGTGTCGAACGATCCCTTCGAGCCCTTCGCGGCGGCGATGGTCGACCTCGAAGAGGGGCTGCGCGTACTCGGGCGGATCGTCTGCGACGACCCCGGGCAGGTGAACGTGGGGGACGAAGTCGAACTCGTGATCGCCCCCCTGGGCAACGATGCCGACGGACGCGAAGTCGTGTCGTGGCAGTTCAAGCCGGTCTGAACCTCGGCACGAGCCTGCGAAACCAACGGTAGACGGGAGTCGAAGTCATGCGTGAAGTCGCGATCCTCGGACAGGGCCTGCATCCCTGGGGCAAGTTCGAAGCGCAATCCGTGACCGAGTTGTGTCGTACCGCGGTCGAAGCCGCGCTGGCGGACGCCGGTGTGAAGTGGCGCCAGATCGAAGCCGTCGCCGCCGCGAGCTCCCGCTTCTCCGGCGGGAAGGGCTGGGGCCTCAACGGCAACGACATCGTCGAGGACATGGGGTCGACGGGCATCCCCGTCTACAACATGTCCGCGGGTTGTGCGGCGGGCGCCAATGCATTCAACGTCGGTCACATGCTCGTGGCCAGCGGCCAGCACGACATCGTGCTCGTGATGGGCGGCGAAAAGATGCCGAAGGGCTTCATCCAGACCTCGGGTCTGGAAGATCCCACCGATCCCGAATACCTCCGCCAACGCTGCGTCGGTCTCCCGGGGCCCGGCTTCTGGGCGATGCTCTGCCGCCAGCGCATGGCGCAGTACGGCACGACCGAGGAAGACCTCGCGGCCATCGCGGTGAAGGCGCACAAGCTCGGCGCGCTCAACGAGTACGCTCGCTTCCGCAAGGAGTTCACCATGGACGAGGTGCTGAACTCGTCGATGGTCAACTACCCGCTGCGGCTCTATGAGATCTGCCCGGTGAGCGATGGCGCGGCGGCGGTGGTGCTGTGTTCGAAGGAGATCGCCGACAAGGCGGCGAGTCGCCCGGTGTGGGTGGCCTCGAGTGCGGTGGCCACGGCGGATTTCAATGACGGTCTGCCCCGGCATCTCGCCTGCACGATCGGTCCCGAGAACGCGCATCACAGCGAAGCCAAGATCGCGGTGCGCAAGGCCATGCGGGCCGCGAACGTCGAGCACGGTGATATCGATCTGATCGAGTTGCAGGACAATACGGTCTACTACGAACTGGCCTTCCCCGAAGAGTGGGGCTTCATGGAGCCCGGTACCGCGGAGCAATGGGTCTCCAAGGGCGACACCATGCCGACCGGTAAATTGCCCATCAATCCGAGCGGTGGCTTTCAGAGCTTCGGCGAAGCCACCACCGCCCAGGCGCTCTGGCAGATCGTCGAGGTGTCGAGCCAGCTGCGTGGCGAAGCCGGCGAGCGGCAGGTGCCGAACGCGAAGATCGGCTTGGCGCAGAGCCTCGGCCTCGGCGGCAACGCGACGGCGACGGTGCTCCGCGTGTGACGCGCTTTCAGGCACACGGCTGAACGAAATCGGGCCTGCATCCTCGGCGACCGTCGCCCGGATGCAGGCCCTTTTCGTACGCACCGGAGAGCCCCCGTCAGCCATCCAGCGCGTATCGTCACGCGTGGGTTGTGCGCTTACGCGTGGCGATCCCGGTGCCAGCGATTGTGTCGGTCGTAATGGCGATCGCGTCGATCGTCGTCGTGGCGGGTGTAGGCATCGTCATGGCGATGGTGCCGACGGTGATGTCGATGCTCGTGGTAGTTGCGTCGTTCCCACCGGTGGTGCTTGCGGTGCATGTGACGGGCGTGCTTGCGCCAGTGGCGGTGATGATGGTGGCGGTGGTGCTTCCAGCGATGTCCACAGCGCGGACCGTGGGCGTGATGTCGGGGGCGGTGCTTGGTCACGTGCACGCGTTCCACCTCGACCACACGCTCGACGACGGGGGGATGGCCCCCGAAACCGGCGGGGCCCCCGAAAAAGACCAGCTGCCCCACGGCTGCCACATGGTGCGCGGCGATGCGGCCGAGTTCGGCCTCGAAGGCGTCTTCGAAGTCGCTGCCGGCGTGGGCGTTGCTCGCCGCAAACGCGGCGACGGCGAAGACCGCGGCCAGCCACGCTGTCCGGAGAAGCGATCGGGGAGGGTGGGGGCGTTCGACGGGCAGGGTTTCGGGGAGAACTCGAATCTTCGTCGGCATCGATGCCTCCTTTCGCGTGCCCGCGACCCCCACCATGGGGTCGGGGCTGCATTGCGGATTCATCGATTCAGACGCGGCAGGTGCAGCAGGCATTCACAACGCTTCAGCCCTGCGCAGGGCACGTGCAGGAGCGCTCGGCGGCGCTCAAGAGGCTCTCGCGAGGCGTCGATGTTCTTCGAAACCCCGCAGGAGCAAGACCGATGGATCAGCGACGCAGCCCCCGATTCCATACGAAGTTCGACGCCCTGGTCTCGGCCACCTCCCAGGAGGGAGCGGGTGTGCTCGCCGAGATCGCCTACGCCGGGGCCAAGCTCACGGGTGCCTCGATCCAACCGCCCATCGGCAGCCGCGTGAAGCTCTACATCTTCGTGCAGCCGGTCAGCCCGTTCGAACTCGAAGGGGTCGTCGTGCGACACATCGACGAGAACGGCTTCGCCATCACCTACGAGCTCTTCGACCCCGAGATCCGCAAACTCGTCGACGACGTCTCTGCATTGGTCGGGTAGCCGACCGTGCAAGCCGGGGCTCGATGGCCCTGCGCGCTACGCTCCGAAGCCCGAATGCCAAGGAGCCCAGTAATGCGCACCGAAATCGCCCTGGTGGCGATGGCTCTCCTCTCTCTCTCCGGCGCAGCCGCGCTGTCCGCCACGGCCGAGGAAGTCGACCTCTCGAAGTACGAAAAGTCCGTCCACTCGCAGTTCGGCGAGGACGGCGTGATCGAGAAGATTTTCGAGATCATCGAGCCCACGCAGAAGTACGGGGTCGAGTTCGGTGCGTACAAGGGGGTCGAGGGCAACAGCATGCGCCGGCTGGTCGTCGAAGATGGCTGGGGCGGCCTGCAGATCGAAGGCGATCCCGAGATCGCCGCGGAGAACAAGGCCGCCTACGCGAAGTACCGGAAGGTCAAGTCGATCCAGCAGTGGGTCTATCCGGGCAACATCGAGATCATCTTCGAGGAAAACGGTGTGCCGGAAGACTTCGACTTCCTGGTGATCGACATCGACAGCAACGACTACTACGTCTGGCGCGCGATCGTGAACTATCGGCCCAAGCTCGTGATGATCGAGTACAACGCGGGGTTCCCGCCGCCGCAGCGGGCGGTCGTCGATTTCCACCCGATGAACTACTGGGACGGCACCGACTACTTCGGTGCGTCGATCCAGTCGCTCTACGATCTCGGCAAGAAGAAGGGCTACGAGCTGGTCTATGCGAACCAGGCGGGGAACAACCTCTTCTTCGTGGATGCGAAGTACTACGAGCGTTTCGGCCTCGAGGACAACTCGCCGAAGCGCTTCTATCGCCCGCCGGCGTTCGGCCTCGAATCCGGTGGTCGCGCCCCGAACGGGCGCGGCCTCCCGAAGTGGGAGAGCAGGCCCAACATCACCTGGAAGGAACTCATCATCAAGAAGGAGTTCCGCGAGCGCTAGCGGCCCGGCAGCTGCGCTTCGATCTGCTCGATCAGATCCGGTCGCCCCTTCACCAGGTATAGATTCGTGAAGTGCCACCGTTCGGGGGAGAAGCGCTTCAGCAGGCTCGCACGATCGGTCGGAACGAGGGGTTCGAGCTCGACGCCGACACCGCCCAGGTCGTACATGGCGAAGCCCGTCCGCTCGATCTCGTCGAGCAACTGTGGCCCGGTCGCGCCGAAGCCGGCGAGATGGATCGGCGAGTACTCGATGGCCACCACCACCGACTCGGCCCGCTCGAGGGTCTTGGCCATGCCCTGGTAGATCACGAGCTCGGCGCCCTGGGTGTCGACCTTGATGAAGTCGGGAGCCGGTTGGCCCGCGAAGTAGTCGTCGAGAGCCACGGCTTCCACCTCGACGGATGGACGCGCCTCGCCTTCGGGTTGGTAGATGCGGTGGTCGCCCTTGTTCTCCTCGGAGAGGAAGAGCCGGATCGAGCCGGGCGCGTTCGAGACGGCCTTCTGTTCGAGCACCACATTGTGGAGTCGATTCAACTCCACGTTCTTCTTCAGTAATTCGAACGCGACGGGGTCGGGTTCGAAGGCGTGGACCTTGCCCTGCGGCCCGACGCGCATGGCGGCCAGAACCGTGTAGTACCCGATGTTGGCCCCGACATCGGCGACGACGTCTCCCCGTCGCAGGCCCGTCACGAACCACGCGGTCTCGGTCTTCTCCCACGCGTGCGTCTTGAGCATCATCGGCGTGATGACCTGATCGTCGGGATTCAGGTAGAGCATCACGTTGCCCACTCCCTCGACTGGCAGGAAGACCGGAACGTCGGGGTCGAAGGGAGGGGCGCCCTGATCCTGTCGGGCCGAGGTTTCGCCCGGTGCGTGGGGCTGGGGTTCTTCGCAACCGGTGACGATCGCGGCGCACCACGCCACCGCGCAGAAGATGAGGAAGACCCGATTCACGCGGCGAGTCTATCACGGCGCGCAGGTGGGGCTACAAAGCGGCGACGATCATGTGCCGACGCGAACGGGCTACTCGGGTAGGTACTCCTGGAACATCTGTCCGAGTTCGTCGTCGCCGCGGGCCGGCACCTTGTAGTAGGTGCGGATCACCACCGAGCCGTCTTCTTCGAAGCGATAGGTTTCGATGCTGAGGCCCACGGTCGTTTCGCCGTCGTGGGTGATGTGGTTCTCGAGCAGCCAGGCCACCTCGTTTCCGTTGAAGAAGAGGGCGCCGTCGGCAATCTTGAATCGCACGGCCTTGTTGAAGAGGTCCCACGAGTCGCTCCAGCATTGCTCGCCGCCGCGCTTCTCGGGGGTGCCGACCGGATCGAGCATGAAGACGTCGCCCGGCGCGACCTTGCGCCAGTTCTCGAGCCAGGCTTCTTTGTCGCCCGCGTTCCACAGGGCGATGTAGTTCTCGACCCATTGTCGTAGTTCGGTCTGGGTGGGGATGGCCATCGCGATTTCCTCCGGTGGGTTATTGGGCCTGGCTCTGCGTTCGCGGTTTGGGCGTGTGCCGCACGAGTTCGAGTTCGAAGACCAGCGTCGCGTCCGGGGGGACACGGCCGCTCGCGGAGCCGGTATCTCCATAGGCGAGATCGGGTGGGATGGTGATCACGCGCACACCTCCTTTGCGCATACCGAGCACGCCCTGGTGCCAACCTTCGATCACGCCCCGGGTCCCGGGTTCTGGCTGAAAGGTGAAGGGGAGGCCGCGTGAGATCGAGCTATCGAACTTGAACCCGCGGTTGTCTTCCTTCGATGGATCGTAGAGCCAGCCCGTGTAGTGGACCCCGGCGAAGTCGCCGGGTTGGACCTCGGGCCCCTCGCCGATCTCGATGTCCTCGATGATGAGTTGGTCGACGCCGGGGGGGGCGCAGGCAGTGAGCGAGAGGGCGCAGAATAGGGCGGTCGCTGCGACGAGGAGCATGTTGCGGGGGCGCTGCATCTTGTGATCGTCCTCCAGGGAGTCGAAGGGCAGTCGTTCGAGTTCGACACGCGAAGCTAATGGTCGGCGGGCGGGGCTTCAAGCGTGTCGGGGCCGGATTCGCCGTTCTTCCGCCGCTCCTCGAGGGCGGCCACGTTGGCCAGGTGTTGGGCCCTCGAGATGCTGTAGAAGGCGAGGCAGGCGATGGCGGAGAGGTAGAGGACGACGATCATCGGGAAGTAGCCGAGGCCGAGGTTGCGGATCACCTGCGGGTCGATCTCACCCGGCTTGGCGCCGATCGGGAATTCGATGGCGTCCAGCAGGCCGGTCGCGAGGATCACGCCGAGGCCGGTGAGCGACTTCGAGATGAAACTCCGCGCGGCGAAGAAGATGCCCTCCGAACGGCGCCCGGTGACGAGTTCACTCTCTTCGACGACGTCGGCCATCATCGCGGAGACCAGCGTCGTCGACGTGATGATGAAGGCGACCTCGATCACGTTGTAGGCGAGCATCACGCCGAGCAACTCGAGGCTCCCGTTCTCGGGCATGAAGCCGGCGAAGCGTGCGAGGTAGGGTGTCGGTGCGAAGAGCGCCGCGCACAGGGAGAGCCGGATCGCCGCGCGCTTCTTCCCCATGTACGCGGCTGCCCGAGGAGCGAGGACGAGCGCGATCGCAGCGGAAGCCAGCCCGGAGACGACGACGATTCCGATCTGGTCGGCCTCGAACTCCCAGAAGAACGTATAGAGGTAGATGTTCATCGCTCCGTTGAGTCCCCCGGCCATCGCGACGAAGATCCCGAAGCCGAAGATCGAGAAGAAGGAGCGGTTGTTCAGGGTTTCGCGGCCTTCGCGCAGGGTCGCCGACAGCGACGCACGGCGACGCGGTGGCGGCTTCATCAGATCCGGAATGTGGCGATGGGTGCCGAAGGCGGAGGTCAGGATGGCCGCGAACATCAGCAGGCCGCCAATGACGCCATAGACTTCGTAGGCGGCGGGGTTGAGCTGGGCTTTCTCGTACTCCGGCGTCTCGACCATCAGGACGGAGTACATCAAGACCGCGATCCCGATCCCTCCAACCCAACCGAAGAAGTGCCTCGCGCTGGCGAGGCGTGTGCGCTCGTCGTAGTCGGGGCTGAGCTCCGGGGCGAGGGCCGTGCTCGGCACTTCGTAGAAGGTGATGAAGGTGCGCACCAGGACCGCGTTGATCAGCAGGAACTGGAACAACTCCTCGGGCGTGAGTGCGGGCGGGTTCCACAGGGCATAGAACGACAGCGCCACCGGAATCGCCGCCGCGTACATGAAGGGGTGCCGCCTTCCGAAGCGCGAATGCAGTCGATCCGAGATGTTGCCCACGATGGGGTCGGTGCAGGCGTCGAGCAGAAGCGCGATGAAGATCGCCTGGCTGGCCCACGACGCGGGGAGCCCGAGCACCTGGTTGTAGTAGATCAGCAGGAAGTAGCCGAAGCCGTTGTCCTTGACGCCGTACGCGACGGAGCCGATGCCGTAGTAGACACGGGTCGACCGCGCGAGCCTGCCCGACGACGTGTCGGGCTCCCCGCTCTCCATCAAGGCAGGCCGGCGCGCGCGTAGGGGGCGTCGAAGACCTCGATGCGTGCGTCGAGCTTTTCCCTGCAGTCCTCGGGGCGTGATTGTCCGGCGGTGCAGACGAAGAGCGAGCGACCCTCCGCGCCACCGAGCATGCACGCGAAGGCCTGCTTCTCGACGCCCGCGCGATGGGTGACCTCACCCCCTTCGACGATGCGCAGCACTTCGCCGCTCACCGGCGAAGCGACCCAGATCCCGCCTTCCTCGTCGAGACAGATGCCGTCGGGAACGGCCCCCTGCATGGGCGCCCACACGCGACGGTTCGAAAGGCTTCCATCGTCTTCGATGTCGAAGGCCGTGAGCCTCGCCGCGAAGCTCTCGCCGACGATCAGCGTGCCCCCGTCGGGCGTGATCACCGCACCGTTCGGAAAGCCGAGTTCGTCGGCCACCTCGACGGCTTCGCCCTTGCCGCGCACCAGGATGAGGTTCGTGTTGCAGGGCTTCTCGCCCGCGTCGAGGTCGAAGCCGAAGTTGCCCACGTAGGCGTGCCCCCGGGCGTCCACAACCATGTCGTTGCAGTGGAAGGGTGCGAGGTTCGACATGTCCGCGTACTCGACGAACTCGCCATCCGACTCGCGGCAGAGCAGTTTGCGATCCGTCATCGAGACCACGAGCAGCCGACCGTCGGGGAGCCAGCCGAGTCCCGATGGGCGGTTCGGGATCGTTGCGATGTCTTCGCGTCGACCCTCTTCGTCGACGGCGATGACCGTGTGCGAGTGCATGTCGCTGAACCAGAGCCTTCCTTCGTGCCAGCGCGGGCCTTCGCCGAAGGCGAGGCCGTCGAGTAGCACTCTCCCTGTATCGCCGATTTCTGTCGTCACCTCGTTCTCCCTCTCGATAGGTGGCCCTTCACTCTAGCCTTCACTGCGATGCCGTGGCCGCTATCATGCGCCCCGCTCTGCGCCCCCGAGGAGACCCCCATGTCCGACATCGGCGATACGACCTTCACCGCCATGCGCGACGCGACGCGCGAGGATTACCAGAAGATCTGGCGCCACAGCGGCGAGTTCCTGAAGGGTCTTCCCGATCGCATCCTCGCCCACCTGGGATTGCTATCCGGGGACACGGGTGGCTACGCGGTCGACCGACTGACCCACAGCCTGCAGAGCGCGACCCGCGCCCAGCGCGACGGGCGCGACGACGAGTACGTGGTGTGCGCCCTGATCCACGACATTGGCGACACCCTGGCGAGCGTGAACCACAGCGAGTTGGCGGCCACCATCCTGGAACCCTTCGTGAGCGAGAAGAACCACTGGATCGTGAAGCACCACGGGGTCTTCCAGGGCTACTACTTCTTCCATCACGTAGGCCTCGATCGCAATCTCCGCGACCGCTACCGCGATCACGAGTGGTTCCGCGACTGCGCGGAGTTCTGCGAGAAGTACGACCAGAACTGCTTCGATCCCGAATACGACACGCTCCCCATCGAGCACTTCGAGCCCCTGGTCCGCGCCGTCTTCGCCGAGCCCCGCAGGACGATCTATCGCAGCGACGCCGCCTAGCCGCGGCGCGCGCACGAGAGCACGCTTCAACCCCGACGTTTCGAATGAACGTTCCAATAGAAGAAAAAGGAAGAGGAAGAGAAGATGGGAATCCTGGATGGCAAAGTCGCGATCGTGACCGGTGCAGGTGGTGGCCTCGGCCGCTCCCACGCCCTGCTGCTCGCGAAGGAAGGCGCCGCCGTGGTGGTGAACGATCTCGGTGGGTCCGTCGACGGCAGTGGTGACGGCTCGACCGTGGCCGAACAGGTCGTGAAGGAGATCGAAGAGGCGGGCGGCAAGGCGGTCGCCGACTTCGGCAACGTGACCAGTGCCGAGGACAGTCAGGTGATGGTCGACGCGGCCGTCTCGAACTTCGGCAAGCTCGACATCCTGATCAACAACGCCGGCATCCTGCGCGACAAGTCGTTCAAGAAGATGACCGAGGATCTCTGGGATCCCGTGATTGCCGTGCATCTCAAGGGCACGTATCAGCCGACGCGCGCCGCCTACCTCCAGATGGTCGAGCAGGGCACCGGTGGTCGCATCATCATGACGAGTTCGACGTCGGGCCTGATCGGCAACTTCGGTCAGACGAATTACGGCGCGGCCAAGGCCGGGATCGCCGGCTTCATGCGCTGCCTGGCGATCGAGGGCGCCAAGGCGAAGATCACCGTGAACGTGCTCGCGCCGAACGCCTACTCGCGCATGACCGCGGATCTCTTCCCGGAAGGGTCCGAGGTGAACTTCGCTGCGGAGAAGGTCTCCCCCGCCATTGCCTGGTTGTGCAGCGACGAGTCCGAGGGCATCACGGGTCGCCAGTTCGTCATCAGTGGCAACCGCGTATCGCTCCTCTACCCGGCGCAGTACAAGATCGCTCAGCGGGACAATGCGGAAGAGCCCTGGGATGCCTCCGAGATCGGTCAGGAGATCCTGAAGTCGATGGCGGATTGGCCCAAGGCCGCGACCGTCCCGGACCTCGTGTTCTAGCCGCGAGCCGCGAGCCAGAAAGAAGTTCGATCGAGATCGACCCGAGGCGCCGAAGGTGGGCTCAGCTCCCGCCTTCGGCGTCTTCGTTTTCGGGGCCGTCCGCGTCGTCGGGTTTCCCGCCCGTGGTGGCGAGGGCGAGTTCGTCGACGGCCTCGCGCAGATAGTCCATCAGATCCCAGAGATCGGGCAGCAACTCGCGACAGGCGACGAGGCCGAAGTCGAGGTTGCCGTTGTAGCTCTGCACGGTGATGTTGAGCCCGACGCCGTCGTTGATCGCGGACACCGGGTAGTTTGCGACCAGGCGCGCGCCTGCGCTGTAAATCGGGAACTGCGGCCCGGGAACGTTCGAGATCACGACGTTGAAGGGCGGGTCGACCCAGTTGGCGACCGTTGCCCGGGCGATCACCCGCGCCGCACGCGCCGCGACCGCGGGCGGCGTGAACTGCGCGAAGTCCTGTAGCAGCGAGGCGGGCAGGGCCTCGTGCTTGTCCTTCGCGATCCGCATCGACTGATGGATCGCCTGGAGTCGTTCGACCGGGTCGGCGATGTCGGTGTGGAGCGAAGCCGTCATCGCCGACACCTGGTTGCCGAAGGTGCCGCGCTGGCTCTCGGTGCGAACCGACACCGGCACCATGGCGAGCAGGGGCGACTCCGGCAGTTCGTGTCGTTCTTCGAGGAAGCGACGCAGCGCACCGGCGCAGATTGCGAGCACGACGTCGTTCACCGTCACACCATGAGCGCTCTTCACTTCCTTGACCGTGGCCAGCGAAACCGAGCCGAAGGCAAAACGACGATGCGGGGTGATGCGGTCGTTGAAGGAGGTGACGGGTGCCGGGGTCGAGGCCTCGGAGAGCATCGGGTCGGGGCGGCGGCCGATCAGCTGATTGATCAGGTTGGCCCCCGGCGCCTCGTCGATCCCCATTCGATTCGCGAGTTCGGGCAGATTGCGCACGGCTTCGCGCATCAGCCGAAAGCCCTTGCGCGGGGTGCCCGCGACGGCGAAGGCGCCGCGCATCCACATCTCGATCTGGGTGGGCTCGGGTTCGGGGCGCCATGCGCGGCGCGGCGGTTCGACGCGCGGGGGCTCGGGGGTGAGATCGAGCAGCGTGGTCAGGATCTCCGCCCCCGATACGCCGTCGATCGCACAGTGGTGGATCTTCGTGAGTTGGGCCATCAGCCCGTTCTCGAGCCCCTCGATCAAGTAGAGCTCCCACAGCGGGCGGCTGCGATCGAGGGGGCGCGCCACGATGCGCGAGACCTGTTCGGCGAGCTGCTGCTGGTCGCCCGGGGGCGGCAGCCCGATGTGGCGCACGTGGAAGTCGAGATCGAAGTCGGGGTCTTCGATCCAGTAGGGATGGTCGAGGCCGAAGGGCACCTGCACCAGGCGGCGGCGGTAGGGGGGAAGGAGGTGCATCCGCTCGGTCAGCACGCGCTTGATGTCGTCGAGGGTGACGGGCCCGGGAGCGGTCGTCGGATCGAAGATGGCCAGTGCGCTGACGTGACCGTAGGTCGTCGGCGTCTCCATGTTGAGGAAGCTGGTGTCGAGACCGGAGAGCTGTTTCATGGAGACGTTCCTGGCTTTCGGCGTGCGAGTCGGTTCAGTTGACGAGGAATTCGGGAGGCAGGGTCGAGAGGATCGACTCCCGGAAGAACTCGTCGGAGGCCATGTTCAGAATCGAAAAGCGATTGAATTCGTCGCGCAGGATCTCGGCGCGTTCGAGTCTCGCCATGTCGATCGGGCGTTCCCCGGAGAATACCTTCTGCAGGGTCGGCACCATCCCCGGCGGCACGGGATCGGCGGGGAGGCGGAGCCGCGTCACGTCTTCGCGTTGGAAGGCCGCGAGGTAGATGCTGATCGAGAGCTTCCCGTCCTCGAGACCGTCGTGGTACATCCGCAGGTTGGGGAAGACCGAGCCGAGGGTCTTCACGATGTGATCGTAGTCGTCGAGGTGGGCGGTCGCGGCGAAGGTGTTGAAGATCGTGATGCCATCCTCGGTGAGGCACCGGCGCACGTCGCGAAAGAACTCGATGGAGAGCAGGTACTCGGGGAGCCCGTCGCCGTGGGACATGTCGAGGAGCACCACATCGTAGGGCTCGGGACATTCGCGCACGAAAGTGCGCGCATCGGCGACGACGACGTTCACCTGTTCCGGGTCGAAATCGAAGAAGTCGACGGCCGCATCGACCGAATTCGGATTGATCTCCACCACGTCGACGTCGACCCCGACGGCTTCGAGGCGCATCGGGATGATCCCGGCGCCGAGACCGAGCATCAGCACGCGCTCCGCGTCCGGTCGCAAGCCTCGCGCGAGGAACTCCAGGGCCCAGGTGAAGGGGGTCAGCGAACGACCGCGATCGTCGACGATGTTCATCGTGATGCCGTCGTTGTAGTAGAGGGTTCCGTACGTGTCGGTGAGGGCGGCGTCGGGGGAGCCGGGCACGGGGGCCATCGAGAGGATCTTCGTATTGCCGAAGAACGAGGTGTATTCGCGCTCGAGGGTCCAGACGCGACCGCCGAACGTGATCGGCTCGTTCTTCTTGAGATAGACCGAAGAGAAGGCGACGAGCAGGACAGCGGCGCCCATGCCGAGGGCGGATGCGAGCAGCAGCTGCTTGCGTTCCCCTTCGGCCAGGCCGTCGCTTCGCAGCGCGCCGACGAGGGTCACCCCCGAGAGCGTCGCCGCGACCAGCAGCATCGAGGTGAAGTTCGTGAGGTTCGGGATCAGCGCAAAGGCCGTGAGCGAGACCCCCACCACCGAACCCACCGTGCTGATGAAGAAGACGAGCCCCGAACCGCTATCGCTCCCCGAAGGCGCCGCGACCGCACGCTCCATCTGGATCGCGACCAGCAGCGGGTTCATCGCCGAGACGGCGATCAGTGGAAAGAAGATGAGCAGCATGCACGCGGCGTACGCCCCGAACACCAGGCTCGCACTGCCGAGGGTGTGGAACACCTTCGGGTAGAGCAGGCAGGAACCCACGACCAGGACGCCCGAGAGCGTCGGCATCAGCAGGAAGACGAAGTCGAGAGTGCGTTTTCGCGCGGCGCGTGGTGTACGGGTGAAGTGACCACCCAGGTAGTAGCCGAAGGCCAGGGCGACCAGCGTGATCGAGAGGATCCCCGACCAGATGTAGAGGCTCACCCCGAAGTAGGGGTTGAGGATGCGCGAAGCCAATAGCTCCATCGCGAGGGTGATCGCCCCGGTCAGGAAGATCAGTACGAGATAGAGACGCTGCATCTGTGGAGGGCCCGCGTCGTCCTGCTTCACGCCGGTCTAGACCCCGCGGTAGTTGGGCCGCCGCTTCTCGAGGAACGACGCCGTGCCCTCCTTGGCGTCGTCGGTCATGGCCGACATGACGGCGGCCACGCCTTCGTAACGCAGCATGTCTTCGAGGGTCGAGTTCAACGACTTGTAGATGAAGTGGCGCGCGAGATCGATCGCGACGCTCGGGCCCTGGGCGAGCTTGCGCGCGTAGTCGAGGGCAGCATTCAAGGCCTCTCCCTCCTCGACGAGTTCGTCGATCAGCCCTTCGTTGAAGGCCTCCTCGGCTTCGAGGATGCGCCCGGTGGTGATCATGTTCAAGGCAACGGGCAGCCGGGCGACGCGCGGGAGGAAGTAGCTGATGCCGCAGTCGGGGGCGAAGCCGAGGCGCACCATCGCGGCGCTCATGCGCGTGGTCTTCGAACCGAAGCGGCGATCGCAAGCCAGGGCGTAGGCGAGCCCGGCCCCCATGCAGGGCCCCTCGATCGCGGCGATCACGGGTTTGTCGACGGCGACGATCATGCGCGTGAACTCGGCGAACATGCCCGCGGGATGCTTGCGCTGGAAGCGTTCCAGGGGCGCATCGGTGAGCCCGGGGATCGGCCGCGCCGCGTTGCCCGAGAGGAACTCGGCGTCGCCACCGGAGGAGAAGGCCCCGCCCGCGCCGGTCAGCACGATCACCCGCACCTCGTCGTTGGTGCGCAGCTCGTCGAGCAGGGAGGCCATCGCCTGGCACAGTTCCCAATTGACGGCGTTGAGTCGATCGGGCCGATCGATGGTGAGGATGCCGATGCCGTCCTTCACTTCGAAGGTGAACTGATCCTGTACGTCCATGGGGGCTCCTTGCGTTCGTTGCGGCTGAGCGGCCGTGCTACGCGGCCTGGAGTTTCGAGACGGTCTCGCGAACGAAGTCCTCGTCGGCGCGCGCTTCCGGCGGTAGATCGAGCAGCACGGTATCGAAGATGCCCTCGCAGCGCGCGCGACACTTCTCGGCGAAGTCGTCCCAGGTGGCGACGATCGCCCACTCTTCGAGCATCTCGTCGCTGATGCACCGGGGAAGCTCGGCCCACTTGCCTTCGCGTGTCATGCGGTGGAGCTCGTGGGCCGTGTCCATCCAACCGTGGTGTTCGAGTACGGAGTGGTACGTCGGCGTCGAGGCGTAGAAGGCGATGTGCTGCTTCTGATCGTCCATCGCGGCGCGCAGCCCGGCTTCGTCCTTCGCGAGGCAGAGGAAGGGGGCACCAACGACGTCGATCTGCCCGCCCTCGCGTCCACTCTTGCGGGCGCCTTCGTCGACGGCGGGCATCACGACCTTGTGTGTGAAGTCGAAGGTCGCGATCGGGTGCAGCCGCAGCCCGTCACACAGCTCGCCCGCGAGTCGCGCCATGTAGGGGTTCACGGCGGCGATCAGGATCTCGGGGGGCGCGTGGTCCATCGGGCCGGGGTTGAAGAAGGGGTTCATCATGGAGAACTCGTAGTGCTCTCCGCTGTAGAAGGTGGGCTTCGGCTCCTGGAAGGTCGCGAACATCGCGCGCATGCATTCGAGGTACTCGCGCATGCGCGGCCCGGGCGGCCCGGTCCATGGGGTGGCGTAGCGTCGCGCCACATGCGCCTTCACCTGGGTACCGAGGCCGAGGCGAAAGCGTCCACCCGAGAGTTGCTGTAGATCCCAGGCGATCTGCGACATCACCATGGGGCTTCGCGGAAAGGCGATCGCGACGTTGGTGCCCAGCTGGATGTCTCGGGTGTGCTCGGCCATCAGCGGAATCGGGAGGAAGGGGTCGTGACCGGCTTCGGGCGTCGTCACCCCGTCGAAGCCCAGACGCTCCATCTTCTGAGCGACCTCGCAGATGTGGCGGATGTTCGTCGCCGGCTGTCCCTTGCCGGCGTATTGATCGGTGTCGGGACCGAGGATCACGGTTTCGACGCGCATGGGCAGCGGCTCCTTCGAAGCGTCCCCGGTGTCGAGGCGGGGGAGGGGCAGTGGCCAGCGCTCTCTGGCCGTCGAGCAGTATGAGGAAGAACACCGGGCGGGTCGACCAGAAGCGAGTGCTCAGCGCCGCCGCCGGTCGCGCAATCCCAGGCGCCAACGCGCGTACCAACGCGTGTCTTCCAGCACCACGGTGAACACGCGCCGCACGCGCTCCTTCGGGCAGTGAAGCGGCGCCATGCCATGCCACGAATCTTCCCGCCGGCGAAAGAGCAGGCTCACGTTTCCGACGGCGTTGGTTTCGATCTGCGCGTCGAAGTCGTCGAAGTCGGGATGGCTCCGACGCGAAGGGGCCGAGCGGGGAGGGGAGACCGCGAGCAGGCGCGTCGAGCCGCCCCATTCCGGCTTCCACTCGGCTTCGGGATTCAGATAGAAGAGGTGGCTTCCGAGCTTCGTCTGGCTGTCGCAATGGGGAGAGACCGAGCATCCGACTGGCGTGTAGTGCCAGTGGGTCCGCAGGCGAAAGCGCGTGGTGTGGAACAGCGAAGAGAGGAACGTCGTGTAGACCTCACTCTGCAGTTCCCGCACGAACGCGTGCCACACCTCGTGGATCGGAAGTTCTGTGTCGTAGCGCAGGGTGAGCCGATCGTGACTGCGTTGACCGAACTTGCGGGGCCTGCCGAAGTCCGCCTCGAAGAGTTCGGCGGGGGGCGCATGGCGACACAATAGGGCGTAGGCCTCGTCGTGCAGCAGACCGCGAGGGTTCCACCAGGGAAAGGGCTTCTGGCCTTCGAACTCCGCAGGCGTGATGGCGAGCAGGCGTTGGCGGTCGAGGAACTCCACGCGCCCAGCATAGAGAGCGTGCGCGTACTCACAACGCAACGCGTTTCTCGGGGTGCTTGGCCGCTTCTCGATCGGTTCGTCGCCTTCGAACGCGTCGCGTCGCGCTGTCGTGCTGGAGGCCGGGGCGATACCCTCCCGCGATGATGAAATCGGATCTGTCCTGGGGGGTGGCGATGCGTGGTTCCGCTGCAGCGGTTCTTTCTTTCTTCTTTCTGTCGATCGCACTGGCGAACGCCAACGCAGAGGAGGCCGCTCGAGCGGGCCTCTTCGCGAATCCGACGATCAGCCAGCCTCGGCTCTCGCCGAGCGGCCGGCACATTGCCTTCGTCTATTCGGGGAGCGACATCCAGAAGGTCTTCGTGCGACCTCGCGTGGGGCAGGAGACGGTGCCCGTGGCCGACTTCGCCCTCGAAGAGGTGCGGCTCACGAAGCTGTGGTGGGCCAACTCGGAACGTCTCCTGCTCGAGGGGCAGGACATCGATCCCCGCGGCCCGGCGGGTCCGCTGGTGTCGCGCTTCTATGCCGTGAACCGCGAGCGACCGCGCGCCGAGTTGTTGGGGCGCAACTGGCCCGATCGTGGGCTCGGCTGGCTGAAGGCGCAGATCACGCATCCCGATCGCGTTCTCCATCGCCTGCCCGACGATCGCGATGGGGTGCTCGTGAGTCATCTCACCTTCGGTGCGAAGGCGCCTTCGGTGAGTCGCATGAGTGTCTACTCGGGGCGGCTTCGCGACGTGCAGGGCGAACTGCCGAATGTCGATTCCTTCTTCGCCGACGCGTCGGGGCGGGTGCGCGCCGCCGAGGCGATCGGACGCTCGGCCGATGGGCGGAGCTACACCCTCCTGGCCCGCAAGCGGGTGAACGAACCGCTGACGGTCGTCTCGGAGTCGGTCGAGGCCCTCGCGCCGGCGATTCGCTTCGCCGGCTTCCACGACGATCCGGGAACGATCTATGTGCTGGCGGAGAAAGACGGGCGCGATGCCCTGTACGAGTTCGATCTCGCCAGCGCAGTGATCGGGCGCGAGGTCTACGCGCATCCGCGATTCGACGTGCTGGGCGTGCATCTCGACCCGACTTCGGGTCGGGCCGTGGGGGCCCGCTACGAAGCCGAGACCGGAGAGGTGGCCTGGTTCGATGATGCGGATCGCGAGGAGCACGAGCTGATCGTGCGCTCCCTGCATTCCGTCGACCCCTACACGACCTCCCACCGCATCGTCAGCACGACGAAATCGGGAGACATCGCGATCGTCGCGGCCGAGGGCGATGCACGACCGCCGCTCTACTACGCCTATCACCGCGAGCGCAAGGAGATGAACTTCGTCTTCGCAGAGCGCGAGGGGACGGCGGTCGACACCCTCGTGGAAAGAGAGTCCATCACCCTCGAGATGCCCGACGGCTCGACCCGCGGCGGCTTTCTGACTTTGCCGGCCACGGATGGGGCGGGTGCTCTGCCGCCGCTCGTGGTGCTCGCACCGGAGGGGCCCGGGGATCGCGCGCTTCGCGGTTTCGATCCCGTGGTGCAGTTCTTCGCGAGCCGCGGCTTCGCGGTGCTGGAAGTCGACACCCTCGGCAGTCGCGGGCTCGGTCGGGCCTTCCACCGATCCGGCCTCGAGGAGTGGGGGATGGCGATGAATCGCGATCTCGATTGGGCGGTGGACGCCCTCGCGGCGACGGGGCGCGTCGACGGCGAGCGGGTCGTGATCTACGGCCAGGGCCTCGGTGGCACCCTCGCACTGCGGGCGTTGGCCGCTTCCCCGACGCGCTACCGCGCCGCCGCGAGCTACGGCGGCGTGATGGACTTCGAGGCCCAGTGGCGGGCATATGCGAAGCCCCTTCAGCCCTTCGCCATGGCGGCGGCGAGCCTGCCTCCCGTGTCCGCGGGGCAGGAGAAGGAGGCGCCAGACGCTACCGAGGCGACCCGAGAGCCGGTGGCCGAAACGACAGAGGAGGCCGTGGAAGCACCCGCGCCGCCCTCGCGCAATCGCTTCGCACCGATCGCGATGGTGGATGCCATCGACGGCGCCGTGCTGCTCGGGCATGGCGCGCGCGACTTCCGCGTGCCCGTCGGCCAGAGCCGGGCCATGGCCGAGGCCCTCGAGGTCGCGGGGAAGCGGGTGGCCCTGATCGAGTACGCGACCGAGTTCGATGGCTTCGCGATCGATCGCAACCGCATCGACTTTCACGACCGCGTGATCGAGTGGTTCGAACAGGCGGTCGCGCCCCCGGTCGCGAGCCCCGATCCCGCCCCGGAAGAACCCACGCCCGAGAGCGAAGTCGGAACCTCCGAGCCCGGAGCCAGCGAAGACGGATAGCCATTGACCCGCCTCCTCCTCCCCCCGATCGAAGTGGTTCCCGGCGCGAGTCGCGAACCGGTTCGCATCTTCGTCGGCAGTGAACACGATCACTTCCGCGCGGAGCGGGTCTTCGCCTGGTCGGTGATGCGTACGCGGAATCCCGCACGCGCCTACGAGATCGAGTTCCTTCGCGACCTGCCGGGTTTCGACCGTCGCCGCTGGCGCACGGGGTTCACGAACTACCGCTTCGAGGTGCCGGCCCTCGCCGGGGGCGGCGGCCGCGCGATCTACAACGACGTCGATCAGATCTACGGGTGCGACCCGGCCGAACTCTTCGACCTCGATCTCGACGGTCACAGTCTGCGCGCATTGCAGACACCCGGGGGCTTCGACTCGGCGGTCATGCTGCTCGATTGCGAGCGCATGGCGGCCTTGTGGACCAGCCAGGGTGTGCGGCGATGGCGGCGGCGTCGACTCGAAGGGATCGCATTGCAGGAGGGAGAAGTGGGAGCCCTCGATCCCCGCTGGCACGTTCGCGAGCACGAGTTCGACGGCGCACCGGGCCATGGGCTGCTCCACTTCACGACGCTGCAGAGTCAACCATGGCGTCCCCAGCCCGATCGCTTCGTCTACCGCGATGGCGCAGGCGCAGCGTGCTGGCATGCCCTCGAGGCGGAGGCCGACGCCGCCGGTTTCGAACTGCCGCGAGACGCCCGCGACTCGGAAGACGAGGCGGCCTCGCAAGCACTTCGCACGTGTGGCGCGGACGATCCGCAGACGGGCCTCGAGGTCGAAGCCCTCGCCTGGTTCGAGGCGCGAGGGTTTCGCGGCCCTTGGGTCTGTCTTCGCGATGAGGCGATCGCGGACCTTTCGCCGCCCGCGCTTACCACGCTGATTCAGCGCGCATTCGAGGCGGAGGCGGGTGCCGTCGTGGCGCACCTCGAAGGTCGCGACGGCCCGCAACGGCGACGCGTGGAAGCACGAATGCGCGACGCCTCGCGACGGCATCCGGCTGTGCGCTGGTGTCTCGGCTTCGGGGCGAAGCGTCGGGAGGTCGTGCACGGTGGACCGGTGGCAAGAGGAGAAGAGCCCCGCGTCTGGTGGATCGGAGAAGGGTCACCCGCCGAGTCCCTGCTTTCTCCCGCGCTCTCGAAGGTCGCTTGTCGTCTCGAGCGCGTCCCGGCTTCGGTCCTTGCTGCGACCCGCGGAACGCGGCTCGCTCCCGATCTCGTCATTGCATCTGGCCGCGAAGGTCGGTGGGCCATCCGGCAACTCGAAAGGCGGGGGCGCGGGTTCATACGTTGCGTCGGAATCGATCTCTGTTTGCCGGGCATCGACCTCGTGGTTCGCGCTGGGCCTCGGCGTCGATCCTGGAGAGATCGCCTCACTGCGCGACTCCTCGAGGGGCGTTCGCGCGGTTCGCGCGGGACGCCGCGTCCCATGACACCCATCGCGCGGATGCTCGTGCGTGGCCTCGCGCCACGCACGGTGGAGGTCGATCTCGAACCGGTCGACGTCGCGGCGCGCGAGATATGCAGGCTGCTTGGGATCGAAGCGTCCTGCTAACGTTTGCGCTCTTCGCGGCGGGCGCGAACTCACGCGCCGTGCGAAGGACGAACGAACCGAGAACCACGCGCCGAGCAAGACGGATACAGGAAAGTCCCACCATGTCCCCTGGACTCGCAGAAGACACCACCACACCGAGCGGGGCCGAATTCGCGCGCCCGTACGTGGGCGACGAACGCGCCACCGCGGACGAGATGGCCCAATACGAGCGCGACGGCTACTTCGCGCGCACGGGAGTCTTCTCGGAAGACGAACTCGCCCCCATGCGCGAGGCCGTCGACGGCATCCACGACCAGATCGAACGCACAGCCCGCGAACCCGACGTCGAACCGGTTCGGCTGATCGACGGCAAGCGCTACCAGATGATCCTCGGGTCGAGCGTGCAGTGGGAATGGAAGGACGGTTCGGGCGAGATCCGCACCATGGAGCCCTACCACCACCTCGACCCGCGCCTCGACGCCATGATCGACGACGTCCGCCTGTGGGGGCCGGCGCGCGACATCGTGGGCAGCGAGGGCATCAGCCTCTTCAGCGATAAGCTGAACTTCAAGCGCCCGGGCGGCGCGCCCTTTCCCTGGCATCAGGACAACCCCTACTGGGCGTTCCTGTGCGATCACCTCGATCAGCTGGTGAGCGTCGGCATCATCCTCGACGACTCGACGATCGAGAACGGCTGCTTGTGGATGATCCCGGGGAGCCACAAGCACGGCGCCCTCGATTGCTTCGAGGATCGCGGCGTGGTGGGGCGGCTCTACACCGACGTCGATCGTTACGAGCTGAACGAGCCCGTCCCGATGGATCTCCCCGCCGGCTCGATCGTCTATTTCCACGGGGACATCGTCCACGGCTCGATGAGCAACCGCTCGGACGTGCGGCGCAGGCTGCTCCTGCTCACCTATCAGCCCGACGGCCTCACGCGCTGGCAGCAGAGCGACATCCGTCCGGTCGCTCCCTGATCGTCGATGGGCCGAGGTTCGACCGCGGTCGGGGTCCCCTTCGACCAGAGTGATCCCGACAACCATTGCTTTGGCTGTGGCCCGGGGAACGAACGCGGCTTGCGAATGCGCTTCGTTCGCACGGGCCCCGGCACGGTGGAATCGGAGTACATCGTTCCCGAACACCTGTGCGGTGCTCCCCAGGTGGTCCACGGCGGGATCCAGGCCACGATGCTCGACGAGGTACTGGGATATGCCTGTCGTACCGCCTTCGTGTCCTTCGACGAGGCGCAGGGTCGCGTCGAGGGCGGTGGGGCCGATGCTCCCATCGTGACGGCCGCCTTCTCGCTGCGATACCGCATCCCGGTGCCGACCGGTCAGCCGCTCCGGCTGCGCGGCGAGGTGGAACGCGTCGAAGGCCGCAACGTCTTCGTGAAGGGGGCGATCCTCGGCGAGGCGGGCCAGGAACTCACCCGCGCCGAGGCACGCTGGGTCCGCCTGGAGTAGAGCCCCCCGCGCCTTGACCGCGGCGCGCTTCCGTGGATCCTGCGGGTGGGGGGTGCACGATGGCCGCAAGAGCGAAGAAGGCGAGAGCGAAGAAATCCGCGAAGAAGGCTCCGAGGAGGGCTGCGAAGAAGGCGTCGCGGAAGGCCGGGAAGAAGAAGCCGGCTGCCCGGTCGAAGCGGAAGCCGGCCGCGAAGAGGAAGGCAGCGAAGCCTGCAGCAAAGAAGAAGGCCGCTGCTCCGCCCACCCAGCGTTCTGCCCAGGAACTCGCGCAGAAGCAGCGCGACATCTCGGTCTCCGAGTTCTTCGCCAAGAACCGTCATCTACTCGGCTTCGACAACCCCTCGAAGGCCCTGCTCACGACCGTGAAGGAAGGCGTCGACAATGCCCTCGACGCCTGCGAGGAAGCGGGTGTCCTGCCGGACATTCGCGTCGAGATCGACCAACTCGCCGAAACGCGCTTCCGCATCGCGATCCAGGACAACGGCCCCGGCATCGTTCGCAAGCAGGTGCCCAAGATCTTCGGCCGCCTGCTCTACGGCTCGAAGTTCCACCGCCTGCGCCAGAGCCGCGGTCAACAGGGCATCGGCATCAGCGCCGCCGGTATGTACGGCCTGCTCACGACGGGCCGCCCCGTGGTGATCCTGACCTGCACAGGTCGCAAACGGCCCGCCCACCGCTTCGAACTCGTGATCGACACCCAGAAGAACGAACCCCGGGTGAAGGTCGACAGGGAGATCAAGTGGGACGTGCCGCGGGGCACGCGGGTCGAGATCGAACTCGAGGGCAACTACCGCGGGGGCCAGCATTCGGTCGACTCCTACATCCGGCAGATCTCGCTTGCGAATCCCCACGCGCAGCTGACCTACGTGCCGCCCGCACCGTTCAAGGCGGCCGAGGGAAAGGAGAAGGTCAGGCCGGAGCCCCTCGAGTTCCCCCGCGTCGCGAAGCAGCTCCCGCCCGAAACGGCGGAGATCAAGCCGCATCCCTACGGTGTCGAGCTCGGCGTCCTGATGCAGATGTTCCGCGACACCAAGGCGCGCAACGTGCGGACCTGCCTGCAGGGCGA
This sequence comes from Myxococcota bacterium, assembly GCA_028278345.1. GTDB lineage: Bacteria > Myxococcota_A > UBA9160 > UBA9160 > UBA4427 > DUBZ01. The sequence continues at coordinate 31,164 of JANQEL010000028.1, read as the reverse complement.
CTTCGCGCGGGTCTCGAGTCGCACCGCCGAGGAGATCTGCAAGCTCGCCGAGGTCAATCCGAGCAAGCGCTCGCGCGACGTCAGCCGCGACGAGGCGGAGCGCATCCACAAGGCGATCCAGAAGACGAAGATCATGAACCCCGCCACCGATTGCATCGCGCCGATCGGAGCGGAGTTGATCGAGAACGCCCTCAAGGCCGAAGTCGATGCCGACTACTACGCCACGGTGACGCGCAAGCCGGCGGTCTATCGCGGCAATCCCTTCCTGGTGGAGGTGGGACTCGCCTATGGCGGTGACATGCCCGCCGACCAGTCGATCACTCTCTATCGCTACGCCAACCGGGTGCCTTTGCAGTACCAGCAGGGCGGCTGCGCGATCACCAAGGCGGTGATCGGCACGGATTGGCGCGGCTACCAGTTCCAGCAACCGCGCGGGGCGCTTCCGATCGGGCCGGCGCTCCTGATGGTCCACATCGCCAGCGTCTGGGTGCCCTTCAACTCCGAGAGCAAGGAGGCGATCGCCCACTACCCGGAGATCATCAAGGAGTTGCGACTGGGGCTGCAGGAGTGCGGGCGTCAGGTGGCGACCCACATCCGAAAGCAGCGGCGCGAGGCGGATGAACTGAAGAAGCGCGCCTACATCGAGCGCTACATCCCGCAGCTCGCGATCGGTCTCGAACAGATCCTCGGTCTCTCCGAACGACAGACCGAGGACGTCACACGCAAACTCGGCGGCGTCCTCGAACGCAGCCGGAAGATGTAGCGGGGCAGGGCAGCATGGCAGCGAAGAATAAGGCCGGCCGGAAGAAGGCGGCAAAGAAGAAAGCGGCGAAGAGGAAGCCCGCCGCGAAGAAGACGGCGAAGAAGAAAGCCGCCCGCAAGAAGAAGGCCGCAAAGCCGAAGAAGGGCGCCGCCACCCGCAAGGCGGTGGCGCAGACGCGGGCGACCGCGCGCAAGAAGGCCGCCCCGAAGAAGGCACCCCGCAAGGCCGCCGCCAAGGCGAAGATCAAGAAGACCAAGGCCAGGCAGACGGCCTCGGACAAGAAGACCATCCAGTTGATCGACCGCTCGGCTTCCGAGGTCCACCAGGCGATCAAGAAGCTGAAGAAGCCCGATCTCGCCTTTCCCGTGCGCTCTCTCGGCAACGTCTCCTACTCGAAGAAGAAGGGCTACTTCGAAATCGGCAAGCAGAAGAAGGTGCGCAGCCTCTCGGTCAACACGGTGAAGAGCTTCGCCCAGACCCTGCGCATGATGGGTCTCTCGAAGCAACTCGTGCAGGCCAACGATTTCGCCACCAAGCGAGATGCCTACTACCAGAGCAAGAACTGGGACGCGGCGAAGTTCGACGAGCAGAGCGAGAGCGACACCGTGATGGACGACATCGAGGCGATGTTCTCGGTCGACAAAATCTCCCGCGAACAGCTGCGCTTCGTCCCCGACGAGCACGGCGGCGCCGTGGCCGGGCAGCTGATCGTGCTCGACCCCGATCGCGAGACCGGGCGGGTCGAGCGCATCGATTGCACGCGCTTCGGTTCGGGCGCCTATTCGATCCCGTCCTCGGTCGAACAGCTGAACTTCGAGACGAAGGCGAAGTTCATCCTCGCCATCGAGACCGGCGGTGTCTTCCAGCGCCTGCAGAGCCACAAGTTCTGGCAGACCCATGGCTGCATCCTCGTCTCGTTGGCCGGGGTGCCGGCGCGCTCGACGCGGCGCTTCATCCGCAAGCTATCGGACGATTGCAAGATCCCCGTCTACGCCTTCGTGGATTGCGATCCCTACGGGATCTCGAACATCTACCGCACCCTCAAGGTGGGCTCGGGAAACGCCGCGCACCTCTCGCAGTTCTTCTGCGTCCCGGGAGCGCGTTACCTCGGCGTGACGCCCCAGGACATCATCGACTACCAGCTGCCGACCCATCCCCTCCAGCCGGTGGACATCAAGCGCGCCAAGGATGCCTTGAAGAACGACCCCTTCTTCAAGAGCCAGAAGCCCTGGCAGAAGGCGATCGAGCAGCTGCTCGAGATGGGGGTGCGCGCCGAGCAGCAGGCTCTGGCGATGTGGGGCCTCAACTATGTGATCGAGGAATACCTGCCGGCCAAGCTCGCCAACCGCGATGCCTTCCTGCCCTGACCGCGGCGCAGCGAGCCCGCCGCAATCGTTCTAGGATCGAGCCTCCGCACTCCGGGCGCGGGCGAACCGAATCGAACGAAGCGAGGGCAACGACGCAATGGCGGGTCGAGAGGGAACGGCAGGGGACATCAAGGGCATTCGAAGCGCGAGCGTGAGCGAGTGGCTCGAAGCGAATGTCGACGGTCTGAAGGCCCCGTTCACCTTCGCGTTGATCGCGGGCGGGCATTCGAATCTCACCTACAAGGTCGACGACGCGGCGGGTCGCTCGATCGTGTTGCGCCGCCCGCCCACGGGCGCAGTCCTCGCCACCGCCCACGACATGGCGCGCGAGCACAAGATCATCACGGCCGTCGCGAAGACCGATGTGCCCGTGCCCACCGCCCTCGGCCTGTGCGAAGACGAGTCGGTCAACGACGCTCCCTTCTACCTGATGAACTACATCGACGGCATCGTGCTCAACGATCTCGCGACCACCAAGGCGAACCTCGACGACGCCGCGCGCAAGGCCTTGAGCGAACACACAGCCGTTGTGCTCGCGGCGCTTCACGCCGTCGAGCCCGCGGATGTCGGGCTGGGCGATCTCGGCAAGCGCGAGGACTACATCCAGCGTCAGCTCAAGCGCTGGAAGGGGCAGTGGGAGAAGAGCAAGACGCGCGAGCTTCCGGCGATGGACGAGGTGTTCGAAGGGCTCTCGCAACACATCCCCGAGCAGCACGGCGCCGGCATCGTCCACGGCGACTATCGGTTGGGCAACATGCTGGTCAGCCGCGAAGGTCGCATCCTGGCCGTGCTCGATTGGGAACTCTGCACCCTGGGCGACACCCTCGCCGACCTCGGCTACCTGCTGAACAACTGGTTCCAACCCGGAGAGACGACCATCGAGGGTGAGGCGGCCGTGGGGCCGACGTCGGTCGGCGGCTTTTCGACGCGCGAGGAACTGGTGGAGCGCTACGCCACGCTCTCGGGTCGCGACATCAGCAGCATCAACTACTACCGCGCGTTCCAGTACTGGCGAATCTCCGCGATCGTCGAGGGCGTGCTCGCCCGCTACCTCAAGGGCGTGATGGGCAACGAGGCCGATACCGACGCCTTCCGGAAGCAGGTCGACGGCACGGCGAATGCGGCCCTCGAGTTGATCCAGACGCTGTAACCCGCGTGGCTTCGCGCCGTGTTCGAGGACGAACCGCTGGTTGATTCCTGCGACGTCTGCCTTCCCCCCGTGGGGTCCGGCTCGCACGGTGATCCCCTTCGATCGAGCTGGTCGGAACGCCCGAGTCGAACCGCGTATTGAACCCGAAGCCCTGATGCATCGATTCGTTGCAGCGCCGGAGAGCGGCTCTTCGATTCTGGTACTCGATCGCGCGATCGCTATGATCCCGCGCGCTCGAAGGTGGGCAGGCATCGTCGCACCCCGTTCGAACCCTCGTGGTCAGCGTTTTTGGCTGTAGACGTCAACGCGGCGTTGTCAGAGGGACGATTGCGACGCCCTCCAAGCGGCTCACCAACCCGATCCAATTCGATCGCATCAATCGAGGGTTCTTGATGTCGGCCTCTGCAGCCGAAACCGTGCGCAACTACATCGATCTCACGAAACCGCGCCTGCTCCCGCTCGTGCTGTTCAGCGGTCTTCCCGTGATGGGGATGTCGGCGGAAGGTTGGGCGTCGGGTTGGCTGATGATGTGGATCCTGGTGGGGATCAGCCTGGCCGCGGCGAGCGCGAACACCCTGAACGCGGTGCTCGAGATCGACAAGGACTCGCTGATGGAGCGCACGCGCAGCCGGCCTCTGCCCGCCGGCCGCATCGCGCCTCGCAATGCACTGGTCTTCGGGGTGGCGCTCGCGGTGCTTTCCACTGCCTTCCTCTATGGCGTGGGCGGCAACGTCGCGGCGGCCCTCGGCCTCGCGAGCATCCTCTTCTACGTCTTCGTCTATACGGTGTGGGTGAAGCCGCGCTCTTCCTGGAACGTCGTGGTCGGCGGCGCGGCGGGTGCCGTCTCTCCCCTGATCGCCGACGCAGCCCTCAACGGGAGCGTGGGCCCGGCCGGTCTGAGTCTCTTCGCCCTCGTCTTCTTCTGGCAGCCGCCCCACGTGTGGGCGATCGCGCTCTATCGCAAGCGCGACTACCAGGCGGCCGGCATCCCGATGCTGCCGAACGTCGTGGGCGACGAGCCGACGCGCTGGTGGATGCTGGTCTGCACCCTCTTCCTGGTGCCGGTCACCCTCATTCCCGTGGTCTACGACCTGCTCGGCAACCTCTATCTCGGGCTCTCGCTGGCCGCGAATGCGTGGTTCATCTGGCACTCGATCCAGGTGATTCGCCTGAAGAGCGTCGAGAGCGCGCGAGCGATGTTCCGCGTTTCCCTCGGCTATCTCTTTGCATTGCTCGGAGCGATGCTTCTCGACCTGGCACTAACCACTGTTTGATTCCCGCCGCCCCAGGGGCGGCGTTTTCGATTCTATTGACGAAGAGTTCACCGATAGGCTAGTCCCACGGCCGATTCGAGTTGTACGAAATTCCCAAGCCGCAACGATGCGTTGCACAGACAACTTCTCATGAGTCTCAACCGAAGAAAGACTCAACCACCGAGAGATTGATATGCACAACCAGCGAGTGAAGCGAGCAACGCGAACCACGGGCATCGCCTTGGCGTTGCTTCTCGGCATGGCAGGGGCCGGCACGGCGAGCGCGGACGACGATCGCGGTCGCGTGCTGTTCGACCTGTGCAAGCAGTGCCACGGGCCAGATGGCGGCGGGATGGAACTCTCCCTCGCGCCTTCGATCGCGGGTCTCGACGCCTGGTACGTCGAGTCGCAGCTCAAGATGTTCAAGGCCGGCAACCGCGGCATGCACGCCGACGATCTCGGCGGCCTGCGCATGTACCCGATGTCGCTCTGGCTCGCCTCGGACGAGGACATCGCCGCCGTCGCGAAGTACGTGGGGAGCCTGCCGAAGGCGGAGCCCGCTTCGACGATCGAGGGCGGCAACGCCATGGCCGGCAAGGAGTCCTACAAGGTCTGTATCAACTGCCACGGCGCTGCGGGTGAGGGCAACCAGACGATGAACTCACCGCCGCTGGTCGGCCTGAGTGACTGGTACCTCAAGACCACCCTCGAGAAGTTCAAGTCGGGTGTGCGCGGCACCAACCCCAAGAATCCGAACGAAATGCTGATGCGCGGCATGGCACTCTCGCTGACCGACGATCAGGCGATCAAGGACGTGGTCGCCCACATCATGACGTTCCGGGGCAACTAGACAAGTTCAAAGCACGTTCCAGGAAAGGGTCGAACTCACCATGGCAAAAGCATACGAGCCCCAGGAGCTGGCAAGCAGGGTCTTCTACCTCTCGATGGCCGGCGTCGGCGCCTTCATGGCCATCGTCTACATCTTCATCCTCTGATTGATCTTCTAATCGGTTCGAATAGGACTCGCACGCATGGTTTCTTACTACCTGCCCGCACTATCGACCTATGCCGGTGACATCGATTTCATCATCGATCTCATCTTCTATCTCACCGGCTTCTGGTTCATCCTGAGTGAGGCCGTCTTCTTCTGGCTGATCTTCAAGTTCCGCGCGAAGGAAGGCCAGCCCGGCCAGTACGTCGCCGGCGAGACGCCCGAAGAGAAGCGCTGGATCACGATCCCGCACTACCTCGTCCTCGTCTGCGATGTCTTCATCCTCTACTACGCGATCACCGCGTGGTACGAGGTGAAGCAGAACCTGCCCGAGAACCCGGACCACACCGTGCAGATCATCGGTCAGCAGTGGGCCTGGACCTTCATCCACGAAGGTGCCGACGGCGAGTTCGGCACGGCCGATGACATCACCGAGGTGAACGAGCTCCACATCGAGACCGACAAGCTCTACCACTACAAGCTTTCGGCGACCGACGTGATGCACAGCTTCTCGGTGCCGGTCTTCCGGTTGAAGCAGGACGCCATCCCCGGCCGCGTCATCACGGGTTGGTGGCAGGCGACGGGCACGGGCGAGTACGCGATCCAGTGCACGGAGATCTGCGGCGTGGGCCACGGTCTGATGGGCGCGCGGATCTTCATCCAGTCGCCCGACCAGCACGCTGCCTGGATCGCGGAGCGAACGCCCACCGCCCTCGCTTCGAACACGACGGCAGGGAAGGAGTAGAAGATGGCTGAGTCGATTCCCCAGGACGCCGAGCACGGCCACGACGAGCACCACGACGATCATCACGATCAGCACTGGTTCCTGCACTACTTCTGGTCGACCGATCACAAGATGATCTGCTTCCAGTACCTCTGGACCGGCATGGCGATGGGCGTGATCGGCGCCTTCATGGCGTACGTCTTCCGCATGCAGCTCGCCTTCCCCGGCGAGTGGGTGCCGGGCTTCGGCATCGTGACGCCGGCGAACTACAACTCGCTGGTCACGAACCACGGCTCGATCATGATCTTCTGGGTCGCGATGCCCGTGTTGATCGCGGCCTTCGGCAACTACCTGATTCCGCTGATGGTCGGTGCGGACGACATGGTGTTCCCGAAGATCAACCGCCTCTCGTATCAGATCTTCCTGCTGAGTGCGATCGTGCTCCTCGCGTCGTTCTTCGTGCAGGGCGGTGGCTTCGGTGGCGCCTGGACGGCCTATCCGCCGCTCTCCGCCAAGGCCGAGTACAGCCTGACACCACTCGGATCCACATTATGGGTGGTCGCAGTGGGTCTCGAATTCGTGGCCTTCCTGCTCGGCGGCATCAACTTCATCACCACGGCGATGAACGCGCGCGCACCGGGCATGAAGCTCTACGACATTCCGATCGTCGTCTGGATGATCGTGATCGCGAGCATCCTCTTCATGGCTTCGGTTGGCCCGCTGATCGCCGGCGCGATCATGCTGGTCTTCGACCAGACGTTGAACACCGCCTTCTTCGATCCGAACCGCGGCGGTGATCCGGTGCTCTGGCAGCACCTCTTCTGGTTCTTCGGGCATCCCGAGGTGTACGTCGTGCTGCTGCCGGCGGTGGGCATCACGGCCGAGATCATCACGGTCTTCGCCCGCAAGAAGCTCTTCGCCTACAAGACGGTTCTCCACACCGCCTTCGGTACGGGCGTGCTGAGCTTCACCGTGTGGGCGCATCACCAGTTCATCTCGGGCATCGACCCGCGCATGGCGAACGTGTTCACGGTGACCACGCTGCTCATTTCGATCCCGATCGCGGAGATGATGTTCGTCTACATCGCCACGCTCTACGGCGGCTCGATTCGCTTGACGACGCCGATGCTGTGGGCGCTAGCCTTCATCGCCGAGTTCCTGATCGGCGGCGTGACGGGCATCTTCCTCGGCGCGAGTGGCGCGGACATCTTCTTCCACGACACCTACTTCGTGCTCGCCCACTTCCACTACACGTTCTATCCGATCGCGATCATCGGAACATTCGCGGGCTTCACGTACTGGTTCCCGAAGATGTTCGGCAAGATGATGAACGAGACCCTGGGCAAGATTCACTTCTGGGGCACGATCATCCCGTTCAACTTCATCTTCATCCCGCTCTTCTTCCTCGGGGCCGCGGGCCAGCACCGCCGCATCTTCGACTACACCCACTTCCCGGAACTCGCGCAGTACCAGGACTTGCGTGTGCTCGCGACGGTGGCGCTGCTCGTGATGCTCGTCTTTCAGTTGGTCTTCTTCTACAACTGCATCATCAGCTGGATGAGCGGTGAGAAGGCCGAAGACAACCCGTGGAAGGCCAATACCCTCGAGTGGACGACGGACCAGACGCCTCCGGGCCACGGCAACTGGAAGGAGCTGCCGACGGTCTACCGGGGCCCTTACGAATACTCGACGCCGGGTCGCGAGAAGGACTACTGGCCGCAGAACGAGCCGAACTGATCGGGTCGTACAGCTGCCGGCTGGGGTCGGCTTGATTTCGAATCCCGTCGCATGACGGAAGTACAGGAAACGGAACCACGATGAGACCGATTGCGAATACGCGTACCGCATCAGGAATGGCCACCGGGCAACTCGCTGTTTGGTGGGTCGTCGGCTCGGAGATCGTGATCTTCGGCGGCGTGCTGGCGTCCTACATCATGGGCCGCCTCACCCACGACGCCTGGTCGATCCAGTCGGCCTGGACGGATTGGCGGATCGGCGCGTTCAATACCTTCGTGCTGCTGACCTCGAGCCTGACGGCGGTGCTCGCCCACCAGGCGGCTGAACAGGGCAACGGCCCCCTCGCCGCGAAGCGCCTCTACTACACGGTGGGTGGCGCGGCGACGTTCACCTGCGTGAAGGCCTACGAGTGGGCGACGGAGATCAGCCACGGCTTCACGATCACGTCGAGCCCCTTCTGGTCGTTCTACTACACGGCGGCGGGCATCCACGCGCTGCACGTCATCGCGGGCGCGATCATCATGGTGATCGTGGCGCACCGCACGAAACAGAACCTCGACCTGCACCGCGTCGAGCTGATCGGGATCTACTGGCACTTCGTCGATCTCGTCTGGATCTTCCTCTTCCCCCTTCTCTACATCGCGAAGTAGCAGGAGCCCGATTCCATGTCTGAAGACGGACATCACACCAACTACATGCACATTTACTACATCCTGATGGTGCTGCTGGTCATCAGTATCGTCGGGCCGCTGTTCGAGATCCGGGTCGTCACCTTGATCACGGCATTCGGCGTGGCCTGCGTGAAGGCCTGGCTCGTGGCGGACAAGTTCATGCACATCCGGCAGATGCCGACCTTCGTGAGCTACATCGTCGTCACCTGCCTCGTGTTCATGCTGCTCTTCTTCACTGCGACCGCACCCGACGTGATGCAGGACGAGGGACGCAACTGGGTGAAGCCCGACTGGGTCGCCGGCACCGAGAATGACTGGGTGACGGTCGGCATGGATCACGGGGACGGTCACTAGGCCGTGGAGGGCGTGGTGAGCACGACGGGCGGACGACCGCCGACCGCGCCCGAGCCGCGCGAGGCCGTGATTCCTCACGGCCTGTTCGGCATGCTGCTCTTCGTCATGGCGGAGGGCATGCTCTTCGCCGGCATGATCAGCGCCTTCGAGATCATGCACTCGAGCCAGATCGTCTGGCCGCCACCCGACCAGCCGCGTCTGCCCATCGAGGCCACCGCGTTCAACACGCTGATGCTGCTGGGGAGCGGGCTGGCGCTCTACGTCGCGCACCGCGCCTTCTACCGGGGCCATCGCGGCAAGATGCTCCGCCCGATGACGATCGCCCTCGGTCTCGGCACCTTCTTCGTCGTCTTCCAGGGCTACGAGTGGGTGCAGCTGATCCGAGAGGGGCTGACGCTCACCTCGAGCAGTCTCGGCGGTTTCTTCTACCTGATGATCGGCATGCACGCGCTGCACGCGGTCGGCGCCATCGGGCTGCTCGCCTACGCCACCGTGCGCCTGCGCGGGGGATATCTCACGCCGAGCCTCTTCGGCGCCGCCGAGGTATTCTGGTTCTTCGTCGTCGGCGTCTGGCCGATCCTCTACGGCGTGGTGTATCTGCGATGACCGCAATCAACCGACTCTTCCGAATCGTGCGTGTGAGCTTCGTGGTGGCGGCCGTGAGTGCGCTGCTTCCCGCCGCTGCCCTGGCCTGCGCTGTCTGCATGACGGGCAAGGAAGACGACACCCGAATCGCCTTCGAGCTGATGACGGCCTTCATGACCGTGACCCCGTTCCTGCTGGGGGGCGGTGTGCTGTGGTGGCTGCGCGGTCGGCTCAAGGAAATCGAGTCGATGCACGAGCGCGCCCGCGAGCAGGAAGAGGCCGCAGAGCGCGGCAGTTCGCCCCTCTCGGCCCTCGACTCGTAAGCCGGGTCTCGGGACAAAACGCACCCCAGCGCCCCTCGGTGGGGCTGTACGCGCGGACGCGTATGATCTTGCCCTCGGTCGCGCCCGGTGACGACGTTCCGGGCTCACTGCGAGACGCTGCGTGCCGTAGTGGCTGCGTGTAGACTGAGAAGTGACTCCCATTCAGATCGGAACCCATCCCATGTCCAGCCCGGAGATCGCCGTCGAGGAACCGTCCACTCGCGGTCCCCAGCACACCCGCGATCGCATCCTCGACGAAGCCGAGGCGCTCTTTGCCCACAAGGGGTTCGCGGGAACGTCAGTGCGCGACATCGCGAATCGCGCGGGCTTGACCCCGGCCAGTCTCTACAACCACTTCTCGAACAAGGATGCGCTCTATCGCGCCGTGCTCGAGCGCGGAGTGCAGCCCCTGATCGAGCGTCTCGGTGACCTGGCCTCCTCGGAAGACATCGATGTCGTCGGCCCCATCGTGATCGAAGGCATCATGGCGCACCTGGCCGAGCACTCTCACCTGCCGCGCTTGATCGCCCTCGAGGCCGCGACAGGGGGAGAGCATCTGAACGAACTCTCGCGCAACTGGATCCGACCGCTCACCGACCAGGCGATCGCGGCCTTCAAGGACGAAAGCAAGTCGGGTGCATCGGGCTGGAGCGTCGAAGAAGCGCCGCTCGCGATCAGCGCCTGGATGCAGATGATCTTCGGTCACTTCTCGATGGCGCCGCTGCTCCACGAAGTGCTGGGGCGCGACCCGCTCTCGAAGGAATGCCTCGAGGAGCAGACGCGCTTCCTGATCAAGCTCGCGCGCGTGATGTCGATCTCGGGGAAGTCGATCGGCCCCGAGTGAGCCGTTGAGCGATCTCGCGCGAGAGACCTTCACCCTCCATCGAAGGGGTGAGGCGCCGCTCGGCGGAGCCGCGCTCGCAGAGCGCATGGCGCGCCTCGGTGGGGCCTGGGCGCTCGTCGACGACCACCACCTCGAGTGCGAATACCGCTTCGACGATTTCGCCGGGGCGCTCGCCTTCGTGAATCGGGTCGGCGCGCTCGCGGAAGAGCTCAATCACCACCCCGACATCGAACTCGCCTGGGGCCGCGTCAAGCTCACGATCTTCACCCACGACGCCAACGGGCTCACACACGGCGACTTCGTGTGGGCAGCGCGAGTCGACGAATTGCGCTGAGCGACCCTCGGCGATTCAGTCGGTGCGGTAGGTCGTGTGGCTCGGGCGACCGGCCAGGATGTTCTCGGCGCCCCAGTTCGTCACCTTCTTGAAGGTGTCCGACGCGATGAAGGCCTGGAAGGCCGAATCGTCCGACCAGCGCGAGACGATCAGGTATTGGGCAACGTCGTCTTTGTCCACGCGACGAAAGAGCTGCGAGTCGTCGTGCCCCGAGGCGTCGCCCATCACGTCGATCACCTTCTTGCACGCCCCCTCGAAGGCCTCTTCCTTGCCCGGGATTACTTCGTAGTTCATTCCGATGGTCACCATGGCGCGCAACTGTAGCGCCGTTCGTCTTCGTTGCGAGATGCAGGCTGGGCCTTCGAGTGTCATGCTTCGGTGATGGACGCGAAGCAGGCACGCACGGCCTTCTCGCAAGTGATCGATGTTCCCGACGCGGAGATCGATCTTGCCCATGCGTGTCTCTGGATCTCGGCGGAGGCAAACCCCGGGCTCGACGTCGAGGGTTATCGCGCGCGACTCGATGAACTCGCATCCGGTCCCCGCGCAGAGTGCGACGCGGCGACGTCCATCGACGCGCGCGTCGGGCACATCAATGCACACCTGTTCGATCGGGAACGCTTCCGCGGCAATCGCGAGCACTACTACGACCCGCGCAACAGCTATCTCGACAGCGTGCTCGATCGCCGCACGGGGATCCCGATCACGATGTCGATCGTGTGGATGGCCGTCGCCGAACGCAGTGGTCTCGCCTGTCACGGGATCGGCTTTCCGGGGCACTTCCTGATCGGGGTCGAGGCCGAGCCGCGGCTATTCGTCGACGCATTCTCGGGAGAGCGCCTCGGCAAGGACGATTGCCGCGATCGCCTGCGCACGATGTACAACGGGCGGATGGCGTTCCAGGAGAACCTGCTGCGTCCGGCGACACGACGCGAGATCCTCTCGCGCGTGCTGCGCAACCTGAAGCAGATCCATCTGCAGAAGAAAGACTACGAACCGGCCATCGCCTGTTGCGATCGCCTGCTGTTGCTCGATGCCGACGCCCACCTCGAACTGCGCGATCGGGGGCTGCTCCATCGCGTGCTCGAGTGTTGGAACGCGGCCCGCGACGACCTCGAGCGCTACCTCGCGATCGCCCCCGACGCCCCCGAGCGCGAAGACGTCGAACTCGTGGTCGACGAACTGCGCACGCGCACCGCGCACCTGCACTGACTCGCACGCGCGGCTCAGGCTGCGCGCAGGATGATCTCGGTGATCTCCGATTCGGTGCCCAGGCGCATCGGCGGACCCCAGAAGCCGGTGCCACAGCTCACATAGAGCTGTGCGTCGCCGTCGCGGTAGTGGCCCGCCACCCAGGGCACGGCGAGACGCACGGCGAAGCCGAACGGCCAGATCTGCCCTCCGTGGGTGTGGCCCGAGAGTTGGAGCGCCACCCCGCGCCGCCGCGCCCGCCGGAAGCTGCTCGGGTCGTGGGCCAGCAGGATCGTGGGGGCGTGATCGTTCGTGTCGCGCAGGGCGGAGTCGAGATCCTCACCACCGGCTCCTTCGACGATCGCTCCATGGGGATCATCGACGCCGGCGAGGAAGAAGCTCGAGCCCTCGCGTTCGATCGTGACGGCGCGATTGCGCAGCGGGCGCCAGCCGAACTCCTGCACGCGGTCGGTCCAGCTGCCCACGCCGGAGTAGAAGTCGTGATTGCCCGTGACGAAGAACACGCCTTGGGGTGCGCCGAGATCGGCGAAGGGTTCGACGTCGTGGGCGAGGCGATTCACGCTGCCATCGACGAGATCCCCGGTGACGGCCACGAGGTCGGGTTCGAGGTCGTTCACGGCCTCGGTCAGGTACCCCGCGAATTCGCGGTCGAGCAGGGGACCGATGTGGATGTCCGAGATCTGCACGATGCGAAAGCCGTCGAAGGCGGCAGCGAGCCCCGAAATGGGCACCTCGAGGGGCTTCACCTTCGGCATGCGCCGGCCGCCCTGCAGCGCGAAGCCGGTCGCGAGAACGGCCACGCCCAATGCCGCCGTTGCCTTCACGCGCGCCACCGCGAGCGCCGATTCGGGCGCACTCGCGATCAGGCCCGTGCCTCGAAGCGCGAGCTCGACGGCATCCGCGGCCGCCGTCGCGAGGAAGAGGTAGAAGAGCAGGCCCATCCAGCTGTAGGCCCCGAAGGCGAAGCGGTTGCCCCAAATGCTGCGGTGTCGTCTCGGGATGCCCTGGACGATCAGCGAGCCGAGCCCCGCGGCGAGCAGCACGACCGAGCCGTAGACCACCGGCCGAGGCCAGCCGGGATCGAGGGCCAGCCGGGTGACGAGATAGAAATGCGCCCCGCCCATCACGCCGACGAAGAGGGTGACGAAGACCAGGCCGGCTACGATCCGCCGAAACAGGGTGCCCAGCGCGGTGGGCTGGGCTTGTTCGAGTGTGCTGTCCACTTTCGCTTACGACTTCGACACGGGCGCGCCGGTTGATTTAGCACGCTCTGGTGTCGTTGCCTCCCCGGGTCGGCATCGACACGCGCGCGCGCTCAGTCGAGCAATTCGAGCACTTTCTCGGATGGTTTTCCGATCACCGCGCGCCCGCCCGAGACGAAGATGGGGCGGGACATCAGCTCGGGATGCTCCGTGAGCAGGGACACGACGGCCGCGGGCTCGGCTCCCTCGCCGTACTTCGCCGCGTCGAGACCGAGCTCCTTGAAGCGCTTGTCCTTGCGCACGAGGTCGCCTGGGTCACCGCCGAGAAGGCCGAGGATCTCCTCGATTCTCGCGGCCGAAAGCGGCGCCTTCAGATACTCGATCGTCTCGTAGTCGAGACCGCGCTCGTCGAGCAGTGCGACCGCACCGCGCGACTTGCTTCACTTGGGGTTGTGATAGAGAACGTGATCGCTCAACGGAGGGTCCTCGCTATTCCACGGTGATCGTGATCTGTTCGCTCATCACGGGCGGGTCGTGGGGAATGTGGTTGTGGTCGCCGAGCAGCAGCTGGAGCGTGTGCTGGCCCGGGGGCAGCGATACCTCGACCTGGGTCTGACCGCCGCCGAAGTGGAGGTGCTTCTCGTCCTTGGGCACCGCGAAGCGCAGGTCGGGCAGGGGCGAATCGATGATCAGGTGGTGGTGGCCGGTATTGGCGTGTTCGACGCCCGCGGGTGCCACGCCCATGCCCGACAGGCCGAAGGCGACCACGAAGGGGCTCTTCACCGTGGCGCCGTTCTTCGGCGTGAGGATCTTCAGGTGCGCGCCGGCGGGGGACCTGGTCTTCATCCCGTGTGAATCCGCCTGCGCCATCCACGCGAGCGCAGTGGAAATGACGGCGACGGTGAGCGATGTGCGGATCGAACGAATGCGCATTGAAGGACCTCCCGGCGCGCAACCATACCGGTTCGGCGTGATTCCGGGCAATCGCCAAGGGCAATCGGCCGGGCCGACCGCGTTAGAATTCGAGCTCCCCGAGTCCCGACCGGAGCCCCCCATGGACCTTCACCTGATCGATGGCACCTACGAACTCTTCCGCTCCTACTACGGTGCCCCGAAAGCGCGCGGACCCCAGGGCAACGAAGTCGGCGCCGTGCGCGGGCTGGTGCGAAGCCTGATCGCCTTGCTCCGCCAGGACGGCGTGACCCACGTCGCGATCGCCTTCGACCACGAGATCGAGTCGTTCCGCAACGAGATGTTCGACGGCTACAAGACGGGGGAGGGGATCGAACCCGATCTCTGGAACCAGTTCCCCCTGGCCGAACGCGCGGCCGAGGCCCTCGGCCTCGTGGTCTGGCCGATGGTCGAGTTCGAAGCCGACGATGCCATCGCGACCGCCTGCAAGAAGTACGGCCGCGCGAAGAGCGTCGAGCGGATCTACATCTGCTCCCCCGACAAGGATTTCGCACAGTGTGTCGAGGGCGATCGCGTGGTGCTCTTCGACCGTATGCGCGATCGCGTGATCGACGAGAAGGGCGTGATCGAGAAGTGGGGTGTGGGGCCGGCGTCGATCCCCGACCTGCTCGGTCTGATGGGCGACAGCGCCGACGGCATTCCCGGCATTCCGCGCTGGGGGGCGAAGTCGTGTGCGGCCGTGCTCTCAGTCTACGGCAAGGTCGAGAAGATCCCGAGCGACGTCGAGAGCTGGACCGCCACGGTGCGCGGGGCGAAGACCCTCTCGGCGAACCTCGAGGCCCAGCGCGAGGATGCGGTGCTCTACCGCGACCTCGCAATCCTGCGCCGCGACGTACCCCTCGAAGAGAAGCTCGCCGACCTGGCCTGGAAGGGCGCCGATCGCGCGAAACTCGCTCCCTTCCTCGACGAGATCGGATCGACGCGCGATCTCGAGCGGGTGTCGCGCTTTCGCTGAGCGACTAGCTCGGCACGCCCATGAAGCCGAGGAACATCTCGAGGGAGGTCACCCGCAGCATCGGGTTGCTAGCCTTCTGCTCGCCCATCGTCGACTGGCCCTCGGGCGAGTAGAGGTGACCGGGAAAGAGCAGCGTTTCGTCGGGCAGCTTCTTCAGCGTGTGGTTCAGGCTGTAGTACATCGCTTCGGGGTCGCTGCCGGGTAGATCGACCCGTCCGCAGCTGCCCAGGAAGAGCGTATCCCCCGAAACCAGATATCCGGGTTGGCCCGACTCCTCGACCAGGAAGCAGATCGAACCCGGCGTGTGACCGGGGGTGTGGATCAGCCGGATTGTGATGCCGCCGAGTTCGAGGGTGTCCCCGGCTTCGTGGCTCTCGAGTTCACTCACGGCGATCCCCGACACCTGGGACGTGCCTTCGGCTTCGTCCTTGTGCACGTGGACCGGCGCGGGATTCAGCTCGAGGAATTCGCTGAGCCCGGGGATCGTGTGCCCGAAGAGGCTGCCCCCGATGTGATCCTGGTGGTAGTGGGTCGCCATCGCGCCGACGACGTTCATCTCGTCGTTCTTCGCGATGTCGAGCAGGGCGGGGATGTTCCAGGCCGGATCGACGATCACGGCTTCGCGCGTCGTGTTGCTTCCGATGAGATAGACGAAGTTCGCCATCTCACCGGCCTGGATCTGTCGGAAATAGAGGTCGGAACCCTCGGACATGGTGGCCTCGGTGTGGGGAGGAAGGTCGGGAGGTGGATCGTGGATGGTCGGGAGGCGCCAACCCTAAGCGCTAGAAGTTGTCTTTCAAGGTGCGCCGGCGCCCGAGCTCCTCGGCGTCTTCGGCGCGCATGAAGGGGTTCGTGGCCTTCTCCTCGCCGATCGTCGAGGGGATCGTCATCTCGGCTGGGGTCGCGTCATGCCAGTCGGCTGCGGCGTTCTTCCGGATCTCGATCACCTGATCGAGCTTCTGCTGCACGGCCTGGTTGTCGGGCTCGACCGTGATTGCGAAGCGCAGGTTGCCCTCGGTGTACTCGTGACCGCAGAAGACCCGCATGTCGTCCGGCAGCTCGGCGAGCTTTTCGCACAGCGCCGTGTACATCATCTCCGCGTTGCCCTCGAACAGGCGCCCGCAGCCCCCGGCGAAGAGCATGTCGCCGGTGAAGGCCGCCTTGGCGTCGTCGAAGACGTAGGCGACGTGACCCATCGTGTGGGAGGGGATGAAGAGCACGCGTGCGGTGTGCTCGCCGACAGTGACGGTGTCGCCTTCATCCACGCCGTCGGTGAAGCCAGCCAGGCGATTCGCGTCTGAGGTGTGGCCGTAGACGGGCACGTCGTAGCGCTTGGCGAGTTCGGGATTCGCCATCGCATGGTCCGGATGGTGATGGGTGGAGAGGATCTTCGTGACCTTTGCGCCCGTCTCTTCGACGCGCGCGACGACCGGGTCGGCTTCCGGTGCGTCGATGATCGCGGCCTCGCGGGTGGCTTCGCAGATCACGAGATAGGTGTAGTTGTCGCCAAAGGTGGGGATGCGCTCGATCTGTAGACTCATGGCGCGGGAGGTTAGCAACTGCGATCGGGGCTACCCTCCCGCCTCTTCGGGAAGGGGCAAGTGGTGAAGATCTACACGCGACGCGGCGATCGGGGCGAAACGGATCTCTTCGGCGGCGACCGCGTCGGCAAGGACGATCTTCGCGTCCGGGCCTACGGCGACGTCGACGAACTCAACGCCGTGGTCGGGGTGGCGGCGGCGTCCCTCGAAGCTGAACGCGACGCCGACATGCACACGCTGCTCCAGCGCATCCAGAGTTCGCTCTTCGACCTCGGCACCCAGCTCGCGACGCCGAGCGCCGAGCACCTCGAGAAGAGCGGGCTGCCTCGCGTGGACGGGGGAGATGTCGCCGAACTCGAGAACCAGATCGATGCCTTCGAGAAGGAGATCGAGCCCCTCAAGAGCTTCGTGCTGCCGGGCGGCTCGGCCGCCGCCGCAGTGCTGCATCACGCGCGCACGGTGTGTCGCCGCGCGGAGCGGCACTGCGTGAGCCTCGATCGCGAGGCCCCCCTCGACACGGCGATCGTGCAGTACCTGAACCGCCTTTCCGACCTGATGTTCACCCTGGCGCGGGTGGCCAACGCGCGGGCCGGGGTGGCGGACGTCGAGTGGGTGGGCCGCGAGCGGTAGAGGTGCGTCAGGCCCCGCGCAGCGCTTCCTCGATTTCCCGAGACAACGCCCGCTGGAGTTCGGGCAGGGTCTGCGCACCCTTCGCCGCGAACCGCGATTCGATCTCGTCCCGACCGCCGATCGCCTGCACGCCGTAGCTTCCGTAGCGATCGCGTAGCGCGGTCACGAGCCAGGCGAGACGCCCGCGATCGAGGCGCGGTGCGAGCCCCCGGCTGGCATCGAGGGCCTTTCGATGGGCGTAGAGGGCGTCGACGATGTCTCCGATGCCCTTCGCATCTCGCGCGCTCGCGAGCAATACGGGCGGCGTCCAGCCGTCTCCCGAGATCTCGCTCAAGCCGAGGCCGCCCTGCAATTCGCTGCGCGTGCGCTCTGCGACGGCGCCGGTATCCGACTTGTTCACCACGAACAGATCGGGCATCTCAATCAGGCCCGCCTTCATGAACTGGATGCTGTCCCCTGCACCCGGTTGTGCGACGAAGAGCAGGGTGTGGACGAGGTTCATCACCTCGGCCTCCGACTGGCCGACGCCGACGGTCTCGACGAACACCACGTCGAAGGACGCCGCGAGGATCTCGACCCCCGCACGGGTCGTCGCGGAGAGTCCGCCCAGGCGATCGCGCGCCGCCATCGAGCGCAGGAATACACCGTCGTCGGCCGAACCCGAGCGCAGGCGCAGGCGATCGCCGAGCAGGGCGCCGCCACTCTTCTGGCTCGAGGGGTCGACAGCGACGATGCCCACGGTCTTGTCGCGCGCGCGGAGCTCGCGTACCAGGGCATCGATCAGTGTCGACTTGCCGGCCCCCGGAGCGCCGGTGATGCCGACGCGCAACGCGCTGCCTGGGTCGCCGGCTTCGAGTTTCGCGAGCAGCGCATCCGCCTGTGCGCGCGGTTCGGGCCGTGCGTCTTCGACGAGGTTGAGCGCCTGCGCCACCGCGCCGAGATCGCGCGCGCGCAGCCGTTCAGCCAGTTCGGAGGACATCTCAGTCGCTGCTGCTTTCGAGCCCGTTCGACTCCGCCACCGTCTCGACGATCTCACCCATGATCCGCGTCAGGTCGAAGTCACGGGGTGTATACACGTGCTTCACGCCGGCGGCCTTCAACTTGATGGCATCGTCCTCGGGAATGATGCCGCCCACGATCACCGGCAGGTTTCCGAGCCCCACTTCGCGCAGGCCGTCGAGCACGTCGATCACCAGCACGGCATGGGAGCCGGAGAGGATCGAGAGACCGATCGCGTGCACACCTTCGTCGCGCGCCGACTTCACGAGCTCGGCCGGGGTCAGGCGGATGCCGTCGTAGACGACCTCCATGCCGACATCGCGCGCCTTCACGGCGATCTGTTCGGCACCGTTGCTGTGCCCGTCGAGGCCGGGCTTGCCGACCAACAGCTTCACCCGCCGGCCGAGGGCCTCGGAGACTTCGTCGACGCGCTTGCGGATGTTGGACGTCAATTCGCTGGCCTCCGCACCTTCGCGGATCACGATGCCCGTGGGTGCGCGGTACTCGCCGAATATCTTGCGCAGGGTATCCGTCCACTCACCGGTCGTGACCCCCGCCTTGGCGGCGCGGATCGACGGCGGAACGGCGTTGCCGCCAGCGCTCACGACATCGTGCAGGTTCTGCAGCGCGCTCTCGACGTCCTTCGCGTTGCGTTGCTTGCGGAAGGCTTCGAGGCGTTCGATCTGTTCGCGCTCGGCGCTTTCGTCGACCGAGAGGATCGACGCGAGGCTGCCGCCCGCGGTCAGCGGCGATTCCTCGCCTTCGGTGAAGGCGTTCACGCCGACCAGGGTCTGCTCGCCGGTTTCGATGTCGTGCACGCGCTGCGATTGCGATTCGACCAGCCGCTGCTTCATGTAGGCGTTCTCGACGGCGGCAACGGCGCCCCCCATGTCGAGCACCTTCTGCAACTCTTCGCGCGACCGCTCGATCAGCTCGTTCGTGCGCTGTTCGATGACGTGGGAGCCCTCGAAGATGTCGGGGTACTCGAGCAGGTCGGTCTCGTAGGCGAGGATCTGCTGGATGCGCAGCGACCATTGCTGATCCCAGGGACGCGGCAGCCCGAGGGCTTCGTTCCAGGCCGGCAACTGCATCGCGCGGGCGCGCGCGTTCTTCGAGAGCGTCACGCCGAGGGCTTCGAGGGCGATGCGGATCGCGTTGTTCTCGGGCTGGGCTTCGGTAAGCCCCAGGCTGTTGACCTGCACGCCGTAGCGGAAGCGCAGGAGCTTCTCTTCGCTGATGCCGTAGCGCTCGCGCCCGATTTCTTCCCAGATCTTCGTCATCGCGCGGCACTTACACGTTTCTTCGACGAAGCGGATGCTGGCGTTCAGGAAGAAGGAGATACGCCCAAACACGCGCGGGATCGCGTCGGCGGAGACGTCGTCGCGACTCGCCACGGCGTCGAGCAGGGCGAGGGCCGTCGCCATCGAGTAGGCGATCTCCTGCACCGGCGTCGCACCTGCTTCTTGCAGGTGATACGAGCAGACGTTCACGGGGTTCCAGCCGGGAATCTCGTCGACCGTGTAGGCGATCATGTCGGCGGTCATGCGCACCGACGCTTCGGGCGGGAACACATAGGTGCCGCGCGAGAGGTATTCCTTGATGATGTCGTTCTGGGTGGTGCCCTTGAGGGCCGAGGGCGAGCCTCCCTGGCGCTCGGCGACAGCGATCAACAGCGCGAGCAACCAGTTGGAAGTCGCGTTGATCGTCATCGAAGTGTTCATCTTGTCGAGGGGGATGCCCTCGAACAAGGTGTTCATATCTTCGATGTGACAGATGGGAACACCGACCTTGCCCACTTCACCGCGCGCCAGCGGATGGTCCGAGTCGTAACCGGTCTGGGTCGGGAGATCGAAGGCGACCGAGAGGCCGGTCTGCCCCTTGGCGAGGTTCGTTCGATAGAGTTCGTTGCTCGCCGCCGCGGACGAGTGCCCCGAGTAGGTGCGGATCATCCACGGACGATCCTTGGGGCGGGCGGACGAGGGGGAATCCTGTGACATGTCTTCTCCGGGGTGGAGGTGGCGCGGCCCGTTGGGGAACGGGGTCGTAAGTGGTCGGGAAGACTAACGAAACGAGTTTTTCCGGACAACGCTTTCAGGAGCCCGGCCGACCGGCTGGCGCCCGAGAAGAGCGCCGACCCCGATGAGAGAGGAATCGGCATCTCTCCTGGACGCGCTGTGTCTCCCGTCACGCGGCGCGTTGGTGTCGATCGTCGGCGGCGGGGGAAAGAGCGCGCTGCTCTTTGCCCTCGGCGAAAAGCTCCAGGACCGCGTCGTGTTGTCGACGACCACCCGCATCTTCGAGGCGCAGAGATCGCGCGCACGTGAAAGCGTGTCCATCGATTCGGCGCGCTTCGAAGACGTGTGGCCGAAGAGTGAAACCGGACTGCTGGTCATCGGCCGGGTCGAAGGCGACAAGGCCCACGGCGTTCCACCCGACGAGCCCGCGCGCTGGCTCGCGCGAAACGACGTCGACCACGTCGTCGTCGAAGCGGATGGATCGCGCATGCGTCCCGCGAAAGCGCCGGCCGAACACGAACCGGTCATCGCCACCGGTTCGACCCACGTTGCGATCGTCGCGGGCGTCGACGCCCTCGATTCATCGATCGACGAGAGTTGTCATCGCCCCGAACGCGTAGCGGCACTCGTCGGTGGAGCGCCGGGCGATCGACTCACCCCCGAGACCCTCGCGGCCCTGCTCGCCCACGCGGAAGGGGGCTGCAAGGACGTTCCAGCGGACGCGCACACCATCGTCGTCATCAACAAGGTCGAGAGCGAAGCGCAGCAGTCCCTCGCACGTCGCGTGGCCGTGCGCGCCCTCGAAGAAGATCGCGTCGACCGCGTGATCGCCGGCGCCCTCGAGGGCGCCGATCCGGATCACTGGCTGGTCTTCCGACGCGACTGAGAACTCAACCCGGAGCGGGGGCCAGGATCGCGAGTACGAGCAGGCGCTCGCCGCCGTCGTTTCGGATGCCGTGGGGCACACCTTCGGGCGCGACCAGCATCAGGCCGGGTTCCATCGGCTCTTCACGGTCTTCGAGTAGAAACGTGCCGCGGCCTTCGAGTACCTGATAGACCTTGTCCATGCCCTCGTGGGCGTGCAGGGCGTGCTCCTGGCCGGGTTCGAATGCGTTCAAGCCCACCATGATGCGGTCGGAGCGAAAGATGGTGCTCTTGCCCATCTTCGCACTCGAGTAGTTGGCGTGTTCTTCGGGTCGCAGCGCTTTGGGATGATCCATGGCGCCAAGCGTACGGTGGGGTTCGCGAATCGACCAGGGTCGTCGTCGCTCGACGACTCAGCGGTCGATGCCCTCTCGCAGCGGGATCATCGCGACGAAGGCGTCGACCGATGCTTCGCGCACGCCGGCGCGTTCCTTCGACGGGTCGACCAGCGCCAGGAACACGTTGCCATCGAGCAGGGTCATCAGGCCGACCGCGATCGGCTCCGGAGCCACGCCCTCGGGCACGATTTCGCTCACCGTCTGGATCAGGGCGCCCACCACCCGCTGATGGAGGTCGAGCAGCGTGTCGACCACCGTGCTGCGCAGTTCGTGCTTGTCGATCGCCCAGCGGATCACGGCCTCGATGCTGCTGTGCTGGGTGTGGACGAAGTCGCGGTAGACCGCGACCTGTTCGAGCAGGCGCTTGCGCGGCGGCAGCTCGTCGTAGTCGCGTTCGAGGGAGCGGCGAAACGGATCGATCAGCCGGTTGAAGGCTTCGCGAAACAGGCTCTTCTTGTCGCTGAAGTGCCAGAACACGGTTGCGCGCCCCACGCCGGCGGCCTCGGCCACTTGCGTCATCGTGGTCTTCTCATAGCCGGCTTCGAGGAAGAGCGTCATCGCGGCCTGCAGGATGCGATCCTGGGTCGCGGCCTTGCCGGTGAGTTCGGGGGAGGGGGTCTCGGCCTGCATCGAGCTTCGTCGCCTCGAGCGCATGAGGGGTGCGAAGTCGGCAGGCTAGCAGGATGGGGCGGCGGAAGCGGCGAGCCTCAGCGCGGCTCGAGCACCAGGATGCCTCGCCCGCAGGGCGTGGTCGCCGGAAACCAGAAGCCCGACTTCGGCAGGCTCTCGCCCTCGCAGGGCTCGGCGCAGGCGCCGAGCCCGTCGCTCGCGACCGAACGCTCCGCGGCTTCGGCGAGCACCTCGACGAAGCTGGCGACCGCGGCGGTCAACTCGATGGCGCCGAAGTGATCGGCCGGCTCGCTCGCGAAGGCCCCTGCCAGCAGCGCGGCCAGCTCGTCGCACGCCGCCACGCCGATACGCATCGGTACATCCCCGACGACTTCGACCTGTGCCCGCCACGGCAGGTTGCTCCGACCGTTGAAGGGGCGCCCGGCCTGCAGTTTCAGCGGGACCTGCGTGATCCGGCGAAACAAGCGCGGAAAGTACTCGACGAGGTAGACGGCCAGATCCTCTTCGCACAACTCGATCGGGAGTTCGAGGTGGGCGGCGTCGAGATCGAGTTGCGTGAGGTGGAAGCGGTCGAGCCAATCGTCGAGTTCCTCGCGCGCCAGATGGCCGAGTTCCACCAGGGCTTCGCCGATCGGCTTGTGCCGACGCTTCTGCTCGTTCAGCAGTTCGATGGCCTGTTCGCGCGTGAGCAGGCCGAGCTCGACGGCGAGGTCGGCGAAGCGCAGGTCGGTCTGCCGCTGTTCGAGCTGCACCTGTTCGATCTGGGCTTCGCTCATGAAGCCGCGCTCGACCGCGAGAGCGCCGACGCGTGCATTGATGCGACCGGCGTGATCGATCGCTTCGCCCAGCGCGTCCCTGCCGATCACCCCCTCGTCGAGGAGGTACTGCCCGAAGAACATCTGCGACATCGTTCTTCGAACATCGGCCGGAGTGCGGCTCCAGTTGAGAATCGCGCCTTCTAGGGCGTCTCGTCGTTCCCCGGGGAGAGCAGGGCGTCGAGTTCGCGGATCGCGCCCATCACGTCGGCGCCCACCACGACGCCCCCCATCCCGAGCCGCTCCGCCGCCTGCACGTTGCCCGGGTAGTCGTCGAGGAAGATCGAGCGTTCGGCCGCCACGTCGAGCAACTCGAGGGCGTGGTGGTAGATCGCGGCGTCGGGCTTGCGGACGCCGATCTCGCTCGAGTCAACCACCGCGTCGAAGAGCTCCTCGACCGGCAACAGCGTGCGCCAGGCCTCTCTCACCTCGACGAAGTTGTTGGTCACCAGCGCCGTCTTGTAGCCCTCCGCGCGCAGCGCCCGGGTGCGTTCGATCAGCGGATCGCGGGTTCCCTTGCCGGAGCCGATGCGCGAGAGCAACTGGATCGGGTCGACCTCGAGATCCTGCGCGCGCCCGATCGCCATGATGCCCTCGCGGGCGTCCATCAGGCTGATCTCGCCGCGCTCCAGGCGATGCCAGGGATGGTCGCCGTCGGCGTCGTACTCCCCGAAGAGGATCTCCTGTACGACTTCGGCGGTCGAGCCGAGCTCCGCCGCGATGCCGTCGAAGGCTGCGAAGGGCGAGTCGGTGTAGACGCCCCCGAGATCGAAGAGCACGGCGTCGAAGCGCCGGATCGTGCGCGTCACGTGTTCAGTCCTTCTTCCAGCCGCTGGTTGCGCCCTTCGTCATGCCGAAGGGCCCCACCGGCCAGCGAAAGCAATCGACCATCAGCTGATCGACCTCGTCGTGACTCGCTATGCCCTCGTCGACGCAGCGCGAGGCTTCTCGAATCATCGCGCCGTAGACGCGATTCGCGACGAATCCCCAGTGCATCGCGGTATCCCGAATCACCACGGGGTTCTTGCCGCAGCGGGAAGCCAGCACGCGCACCGTCTCGACCGTGTGCTCTGCCGTCCCCTTCGTGCGGATGATCTCGGCAAAGCGGCTGATCACGGGGGGAGAGGCCCAGTGCCAGCCGATCACGCGCTCCGGTCGATCGGTGGCCGCTGCGATTCCCGCGATCGAAAACCCCGAGGTATTCGAGGCCAGGATGGTGTGCCCGGGCGCGCGCTGATCGAGATCTCGAAAGGTCTTGATCTTGAGGTCGAGGCGTTCGGGTACGCACTCGACGATCAGGTCGGCCTGGCAGGTTTCGTCGAAGTCGTCGCTGAAGCGCAGGCGTGCGAGGGCGGCTTCGGCTTCGTCGGCGGTGAGCTTGCCGAGCTCGACGCTCTTCTCGACGCCATAGCGTCCGCTGCGAACCGCCTTGTGGGCCTCGTCGAGGGCTTCCTTCGAGATGTCGAAGCCGATCGTCTCACAGCCCGCGAGCGCCAGGATCTGCGCGATCCCGCTGCCCATCACCCCGGCCCCGATCACGCCGACGGTCTCGATGGGTGCAGCTCCTTCGCTTCGAGTCATGGCGTCTCGCTCCTCGTTCTCATGTGTCCGTCTAGGGGCTGTTTGGTCCAGCGGCCGGGCATTGTACCCAGCCGCCTGCTACCTGAAATCCGACATCTGCGGAATTCCACCGACACCACGAGAACCGGTGAACCCGCTGCGGTTACAGGGATGGAGTCTCCTCAAGACTGTGCCCCGTCGGACGATTCTAGAACTGCGTCTGCTGCGGTTGTGCTCGCGATATGCGGGTCCCCTACGCGGGATCCTGTGTCACGTTTTCGCTCCCCGTACGGACGATCATTGGAGGGTGTGGGTTGGGCTCGTATCGGGTGTTCTCTCGCTCGAGGTCGTGCGCGTGGCGGGTCGCCACGAGTGCGCTCGTCTCTGCGCTCGCCCTCGGGCTCGTGTCGGGCATCGCACTCGCACGCGTGGCGAATGCCGAGAAACTGAACGCGGATCAACTCAAGGCCGCCTACCTCTACAACTTCGCCCGCTACGTCGAGTGGCCCGGCGACGCCCACGCCTCGGGCGACTCCCCGGTGAAGATCGGCGTGGTGGGCAGCAGCGCGGTTTCGTCCCTGCTCAAGAAGACGGTCGAGGGCAAGTCCGTCGGTTCGCGCAAACTCGAGGTCGTCGAGCTCGACGCCGCAGCAGAAGGCCGAGATAGCCACATCCTCTTCGTGGCCGGTGAGCTCTCCGCCGACGATCTCGAGAGCACCGTCTCCGAGCTCTCCGGTACCCCCGTCTTCGTCATCGCCGACGACGAGAACTTCGCCAGGAAGGGCGGCGTGGCCAACTTCTTCGTCGCAGACCAACGCGTGCGCTTTGCGATCAACAAGGGCGCCGCCGAGAAGTCGCGACTCAAGGTGAGTTCGAAGCTCCTGCGACTCGCCGAGCTGGTGGACTGAGGCCATGGCCGCGACACAGACACGCTCGATTCGCAATCAGCTCTCGGTCGGCATGCTCAAGACCACGGGTGTGGTCCTCGCCGTGCTGCTCGCGCTCTTCATCTCGATGGAACTCGTGACGTCGAAAGACGCCATGACGAACAACCTGACGAGCCTGGCGAAGGTGATCGGGCTGAACTCCGGCCCCGCACTGGAATTCGACGACTCGGCCGCGGCGGAGGAAACGCTCTCGGCGCTCAAGGAAGAACATCGCGTGATGGCGGCGGTGATCTACGACGCCGCCGGCGAGGAGTTCGCCCGCTACAACCGCAGCGACATCAAGGATTTCGCGGTTCCCAAGGCGAGTCGCGATCGCGTCCAGTTCGACTGGTTCGCCAACAAGTTCGACCTCTTCAAGGAGATCACCGTCGACGGCGTGAAGGTGGGCACGGTGTTCATTCGCTCGGATACGCGCGAGGTCCAGGAACTCATCCTGCGTACCGCGGCTGCAGCGTTCGGCATGCTGATCGTCGCGGGTCTGATCGCCTGGTTCGGCGCGGCGCGTATGCAGGAGGAGATCGCGACACCGCTCGCGGCCCTGGCCGAAGGCAGCGAAGCGATGTCCCACGGCGACCTCTCGACGCGCGTCGAGATCGAGCGCGAGGATGAGATCGGGACCCTCGCCGTCACCTTCAACGGCATGGTGATGAGCCTGCGCGGGCTCGTTTCGAAGGTCGGCGAGAACACGCGCGCAGTCAGCGACGCCGCCGTCGTGCTGCGCGGCGCGAGCGACGGCATGCGCCTCGTTTCGAGCCGTCAGGAGAGTGCCGTCGAAGACAGTGCCGACTCGATCGAGAAGATGACGGCCTCGATCGAAGAAGTGAATCACGCGGTCTCCACCCTGGCCGAAGAAGCCAAGGACACCTCGACCGCGGCCGTCGAGATGGACGGTTCGATCGTCCAGATCGCGGCGCACATGGACGAGCTCTCCCACACCATCGACTCGGCCGCCTCGTCGATCGTGCAGATGACCGCGGGCATCCGCGAGATCGCGCAGTTCGCCGACACCCTGAAGAACGCGACCGAGACCACCTCCACCTCGCTCCAGCAGTTGAGCTCCTCGGTCGGCGAGGTCGAGGAGAACGCGCGCCAATCCCAGGAACTCTCCGCCCAGGCGACCGACGACGCTGAGCGCGGTATGCGCAGCGTGCAGGAAACCGTGCACGGCATGAAGCAGATCCAGGACAGCTTCGTGGGCCTCGAGCAGGTGATCTCGCGCCTCGACGAGCAGAGCCAGAACATCGGCGACGTCCTCGGCGTGATCGAAGGCGTGGTCGAGCAGACGAATCTGCTGGCGCTGAACGCCGCGATCATCTCGTCCCATGCGGGCGAACACGGGCGCGCCTTTGCCGTGGTGGCCGAAGAGGTCAAGAACCTCTCGGATCGCACGGCGGGTTCGACCAAGGAGATCGCGTCGCTGATCTCCGACGTGCAGCAGGAGATCGCCAACGCCGTGCAGTCGGTGAGCGACGGCGGCGAGCGCGTCGATCACGGTGTGGCGCTCTCTCTCGAGGCCGGCGAAGTGCTCAAGACCATGGCCGAGAGCGCGCGCATGAGTCACGGCACGGCGAAGGACATCGTGAATGCCACCGGCGAGCAGGCCAAGGGGCTACAGCGCGTCGACCTCGCCATGGTGCAGGTGCGCCAGATCGCGAAGCAGCTCTCCGCCGGTACCCATGAACAGGACAATGCCAGCGCCGAGATCACCCGCGGCGTCGAGCGCATGCGTCAGCTCGGCCAGGAAGTAAAGCGCTCGACGCACGTGCAGCGAACCGAGAGCCGTCACATCGCCCAGTCGGTCGAGGTCGTGGCCTCGCGCATCAATCAGATCCTGGCGGCCACTACCGACCAGAGCAAGCAGAGCGAGCAGATCCTCGAGGCCCTCAAGGTCTTCCGCGAGGTTACCGTCGAGAGCGCCCGCCGCGCCGAAGAGATGCAGTCGACGGTCGAGACGCTTTCCGAACGCGCCGGTGCCCTCGACGAAGAGGTCGGACGCTTCTCCCTCTGAACGCCCTATACGTCTTCGAGGTGATCGGTGACGTTGAAGCGTTCGAGCACGGGCGTGGGTTCGAGGCGCAGTTCGCTGAAGGCGCAGTTGGCCATCACCTTGCCCCAGGACGTGTAGGCGCCCTCGGTCAGTTCGGCGAAGGCCATCGAGAGCGCTCCGCCGTGGCCGACCACGACCACGCGTTCGCCCGGGTGACGTGAAGCGATGCCGCGCAGCGCGCCGACGTAGCGCTCCACCACCTGGAGCGGGCTCTCTCCGCCGTGGGGCGCGAAGTGGGGATCCTCTTTCATGTGATCCCAGAGCTTGTAGTCGGTGTAGAGCTCCCGATAGGTCTTGCCTTCCCAGCTGCCGAGGTCGTATTCGCTGAGACCGTGGTCGACCTCGATCTCGAGGGCGAGGTTGCGCGCGATCGCTTCGGCGGTGTGACGCGCGCGCTGGAGGGGACTCGAATAGACGGTGGTGAAGACCACGTCGTGGGACGCGAGATGGCTGCCCACGGCGTGGGCCTGCTGACGGCCACGCTCGGAGAGCGGCGTGTCGGTCGAGCCGTGCCAGACGCCGTCGGTGTTGGCCGCGGTTTCTCCGTGGCGAACGATGGTGAGCAGGGCGGTCATCCTTCGGGTCCTTGTCTCGGTGGGGAAGCAGGACCGAATCTAACCGCACACCCGTCAGCGATCGAGTTCGCGAACCTGGACCTTGCCGTAGCGCTCGAGCCAGCTCACCGGCTCGATGCTCTCGATCTGCTTGCGCACCGTGTAGCGGGTCTGGGGGAGGAGGGGGGCACGGGCATCGCGCTTCGCCGCGCGGACGCGCTCGAAGAGCTCCTTCGAGCCCGCGCGGGCGGGGTCGGAGTTCGCGAAGGCCGCGCCCGCGGTCGCGAGGACGAGGGTCGAGGCGATCGCGGTGCAGAGCAGCGCGCGCGCAGCGCGAGCGGGGGCAGAGCGGGGGGGCATGAATGACTCCTTGCGCGCTCGGCTGGCGAACGGGATCGCCTTCTGGAGCACGAGCGGGGCCTGTGGCCAGAACCCCACTTACCAGGTGTCATTCGGGTGGTTTTCGCTTCACCTTTAGGTGTGAGAAATCCCCTGCAAAATCAGGAGAGTAGGGCCAGGAGATCCTCTCGGGTCAGGCCCTGGGCCTCATCACCCGCTCCGACCGCGACCTCGGAGAGCGCCCGCTTTCGCGCGTGGAGCTCGAGGATGCCCTCCTCGACCGTGTTCTGGGCCACCAGTCGGTGGACCACCACCGGCCGGGTCTGGCCGATGCGGTGGGCGCGTCCGGTGGCCTGATCCTCGACCGCAGGATTCCACCAGGGATCGAGCAGGAAGACGTGGTCGGCGGCCGTGAGGTTGAGGCCGGTACCGCCGGCCTTCAGCGAGACCAGCATCACTGGCGGTCCCTCCTCGCTCTGGAACTCCCGGACGACCGCCTCGCGATCCCGGGTCGAACCGTCGAGCCGGGTGTAGCCGAGCCCTTCGCGCTGCAGCACTGGCTCCACCAGGTCGAGCAGCGAGGTCCACTGCGAGAACACCAACGCCTTGTGCCCATCGGCCGCCGCCTCTTCGAGGCGCGATGCGAGCAGCTCGAGCTTGGTCGAGCCGTCGGCCCGCTGGCCGGGAACCAGGGAGGGGTGGCAGGCGGCCTGACGCAGGCGCAGCAGCGCTTCGAGGGCGGCGAGTACGCTTCCCCCCTCGCTGAGCTGGGCCACCACCTTTTCCACCGTGGCGGCGCGCACGGCGTCGTAGACGGCGCGTTCGGCTTCGCTGAGTTCGCAGTGGAGCACGATCTCGGTGCGGGGCGGAAGCTCGGGGGCCACGTCCTGCTTGCGCCGACGCAACAGGAAGGGGCGGATGCGCTCTCGCAGTCGCGCCGCGCAGTGCACCTCGCCTTCGGCGATCGGCCGCGCGTAGCGCTCGCGGAACTGGGCGCGTCCGCCGAGCAGCCCGCGATTCAGGAAGTGGAGTTGGCTCCACAACTCGTCGAGGCGGTTCTCGACCGGAGTGCCCGTCAGGGCCATGCGGAAGCCGGCATCGAGGCGGTAGGCCGCCTGGGCCACCTGGCTCTCGGGATTCTTGATGTTCTGCGCCTCGTCGAGCACAACGGTCTCGAAGCGTTGCGCGGCCAATCGATCGACGTCGAGGCGCAGGATGGCGTAGCTCGTGAGCGTCACATCGGCCTTGGGGTCGAGCTCGCGCCCCGGCCCGTGATAGACGTGCACCGAGAGGCCCGGACGGAAGCGCGCGAGTTCCTCGTTCCAGTTGAACAGCACGCTGGTCGGGCAGACGACGAGGGCGGGAGTTCGCAGGGCGCAGAGCGCCTGCACGGTCTTGCCGAGGCCCATGTCGTCGGCGAGCAGGGCGCCGAGTTCGAGTTCTCGCAAGAGCACGAGCCAATCGACGCCGTGTTCCTGATAGCGACGCAAGTGGCCCGAGAAGTCGGCCGGGAGGTCGGCGTGGGGGATGCCGTCGAAGTCCTCGATCAAGGGGCGCAGTCGTTCGAGGGCGGGCGGCGGTGGATGATCGAGGTCGTCGCACAATCGGGCGAGATCGGGCAGCACGGCCGTCGGCAATGGGCCCTGTTTCGGCTGGGCGGCCAGCAGATCCGCCACCTGATCGCCGAAGCGATCGAGCCAATCGGCGGGAAGGGTCGCCATGCCGCCGCCTTCGAGGGGCACGAGACTCTCGCCGGCCTGCCAGGCGCGCAGCACATCCGCAGTGCGTGCGGTGGCGCGGGGCACCGGGGCGGCTGCGTCGTCGGACGCGGCACCCTCTTCGGCGCGGCCGTTCACTTCGGTGCGGAAGGTCATCTCGATGCGCTCGTCCGAGATCGAGAGGTCGGGGGCGAGGGCGCCGCGTTCGACGAAGCCGAGATGGGCGTCGCCTTCGATCGGCCCCGGCCAATCGCGCAGCCGCGTGGCGAACTCGATGGCCTGTCGCTGTCGCAGGTCGATGCGATAGCCCGGGCGCAATCCGAGGGTTTCGCGCAGGTGATTCGCGCGCAGCGCTTCGGCGTGTTTGTCGCGCACGGGGATGGCCCCGCGCAGATGCACGAGTTCGTCGCCGTCGACCCGGGCGACCGGGGGTGAACCGGGTTCGCCGTAGACGAGCAGGGGCAAGACGCTCAGGGCGTTGTCGCGGCGCTCGACGCGAAGCGAGATCCACGGTCGCTCGCTCTGGCTGGTCTGCGGGAGCTTGCCGGTCTCGATGGCGACGGTGATGCGGTCGCGCAGCCCGGGGATCACGTCGGTGACCAGGTCGGCGACTTCGGCATTCGAATAGAAGCGACCGCGCACGAGGTCCTGGAGTTCGCGTCCCGTGAGC
>JANQEL010000271.1 GCA_028278345.1 Myxococcota bacterium | reverse complement strand
TTCCTCTCACCCGACTAAACGCCTCACAGGGGCCTCTATGCCTACCCCGCTCGTCACATGGCTACCGATTGCGACCCGAGACGAGGTCGCCGGGCGCCGGCACAGACAGATCGAGCCTCTCGAAGCGATCGTGTGGCACTACACGACTGGGCCGGGCTCGCCGATCCCGTGGCTGCATCAGCGAGAGGATTCGGTGTGCTGGCACTTCACGATCACGCGTGACGGCAAGATCACTCAACACATACCGCTCGACGCTCGCACGTGGCACGCGGGCGGATCTGTGCTCGATGGTCGGAAGAACGTGAACGGTCGCACGATCGGCGTCGAGTGTGCGAACATGGGACCGGTCGATCTCTTGAAGGGCGACTCGCTGCACCCGATCCTTGCGGCTCGATCGAAACGTTTCACGGCTGCCGAGATCAAGGCCGCAGGGCTGCGCTTCGGCAGGATCGTGAGCGGCAACACGTGGCTGATGCGCGGCGATCTATTCATCGACGCAGACGGCTCGCTGTGGGAAGGGCTGAGCGGTCCGCAGATCGAATCGATCATGCTGCTCGGGATCGACCTCGCGAAGTGGTCGATCGATTACGCCGACGCTGCGTTCTGCTACGAAAAGAACCACGTCGGGCACGGCGAGATCTACCCGAAGAAGGCACCCGAGCCGGGTCCGTGCTTCCCATGGCAGGCTCTTCGGGATAACCTGAGGCACGTGAGACTCACGCACGTCGACAAAGGGAGCCCCAATGCCTGAGGAAATGAAAGAGATCCGCGTGAAGATCGAGAAGCGCGTGAAGCGTTTCATCGGCTTCATCGAGCGACTCGGGATCGAGCCGCACGAAGTGCCCGCGATCGTCGATGCCGGTTTCGGTGTCGTCGAGAACATCGTCGCCGCAGGGAAGGACGGCCGACTCTCGATCACCGAAGTTTCTCGAATCTGGACGTCGATTCAGGAATTCCGCAACGTGTGGGATCGAGTCACAGCACCCGAGACCGCTGACGAGGGCTAATCATGCCCGACGAAACCGAAGAGATCGCAGCGACCGTGAAGGCAGACAAATCGATCACGATCCCCACGTGGGCGCTACCCGCCGTTCTCGGGATCGTGTTCGGCGGTGCGACCGGCACAGGCACTTCGCTGCTTCAAGGCAACTCGGCACAGACCGAGGCGAAGATCGCTGCACTCGAAGCGCGGCTCGACGCGCACGAGAAGCTCGAAGGGCACCCGCTGCTCGAACGGCGCGTCGATGACGTCGAAGAGGTCACGAACGAGACCGAAGAGAAGCTCGACGCTCTCTCAGACATGGTCTTCACGATCTGCGTCGAGATGGGCGCCGACTGCAAGCGACCTTGATCGCAGCCTGATTGTTGCATAAAGGGAACAGTCTGTTCCTGATCTTTCTTCGATCTGCCTCTTGCATGATCGTCGAGATCGAGTAGATTGTGATCATGCCGAGACGGACTCGGTAGTCAA
This sequence comes from Myxococcota bacterium, assembly GCA_028278345.1. Taxonomy (GTDB): domain Bacteria; phylum Myxococcota_A; class UBA9160; order UBA9160; family UBA4427; genus DUBZ01. Next base: position 378 of record JANQEL010000271.1, on the reverse strand, counting down.
CAACCCGGAGACAACATGATCAAGATCCGCTGCACCGACGCCTCGAACAAGCCCATGCGAGCCCGCTCCTTCAAGAGCATCAACGGTGCCCGGTCCTACCTCGATCGCACCGCGATCAACGGTGTCACGGCGACCATCGAAGGCACGACGCTCGACAAGCTCTACACCGAGGGCAAGGTGCCGAAGAGCGTGACGATGTTCGACGCGAGCAAGGTCGCGAAGCCCGCCCCGAAGGCGAAGAAGGCCCCTGCCAAGCCGAAGGCGAAGACCACGAAGAAGGCCCCCGCGAAGAAGACCCCGGCCAAGCCGAAGGCGAAGAAGGCCCCGAAGCCCGCCCCGACGCACCACAAGTGCCCGAAGTGCGGTCTCAAGCACAAG
>JANQEL010000253.1 GCA_028278345.1 Myxococcota bacterium | reverse complement strand
CGAACTTCGTTCGCCACGGGATCAACGCGAACGTCCGCAGGATTCGCGCGCGTTCGGCTAAGCGGGGTCTTCGAAGTTCGCCTCGCGTCGCTCGAGCTTCGACATGACCGCTTCGATCTGATTGCGCCCACCCATGAGGCCGGCCGATGCCGCCATCTCGTTTGCGAGCCCCTGGGCCACGGGAACGAGGGCCGACTCGTTTAAGACCTTCTTGGCCGCGCGGATCGCGTCCGGACTCTTCTGCGCGATCGTGTAGGCGAGCGTGAGAGCGTCTTCGACCGGTTGGTCGCTCAGCTCTGTTGCGAGGCCCAGTTCGACGGCCTTGCGACCGTCGATCTGCTCGCACGAGAAGATCAGCTTCTTCGCCACGTCGAGGGGGACAAGACGCCGCAGGGCCTGGGTTCCGGAAAGGTCGGGGACCAATCCCCAGGATATCTCGACGAAGGCGAGACGCGCGTCGGGTGAGACGAAGCGGATGTCGGCACCGAGGGCGATGTGGAGCCCACCGCCCAGGGCGACGCCTTCGACGGCTGCGATCACCGGCACGGGAAGCTCGTGCCACGACCATGCGAGTTGTTGGGCGCGATTGGCACCTTCGCGGCTCAGGTCTGCCGTCGCGTCCTTGATCGAATCGCTTTCGGGGTTGAGTTCACCCGTCGCCATCTGACCGAGACTCGAAACGTCGAGCCCAGCGCTGAAATCTCCTCCGGCACCCGACAACACCACGGCGCGTACGGAGCCGTCCTCGCGGAGCTCTCGCGCCGCCGACAGCACGCCATCGAACATTTCTGCGTCGAGGGCGTTCTTCTTCTCCGGTCGGTTCAGCACGACGTGCGCCACGCCGCCCTTGCGATCGATCGATACGCGTTCGCTGGACATCCTTCTTCCTGAGCCTCCCGCTCCCGACTGAATTAACGTTGCTGGTCGCGCCCAAGCGTGGGAGAAACCCGATGCCGTTTGATCGCTCATTCGAATCCAGTCGCCTACTCGCATGTCTCGCGATCGCCATGGTCTGGCTCGCCGCTTGCGGCGGCGAACCGCTGAAGACGGCACATGTGGCGTATCCCACGAACGCACCCGACCGCATCCGCATCGAGAACGTCACGGTCTTCGATGCCGAATTCCTCGTCGTGCGAGCGGGTCGCGATGTCACGATCGCGAACGGAAGGATCGAATCCGTGGTACCGCACGGTTCGGCCATGGAAGACGCCAACACCCACACCATCTCGGGTGAAGGCGCGACCCTGGTCCCCGGCCTGATCGACATGCACGGACACATCGCGAGTTCGACCGGTCCGACGTGGGAGTTCGGCTTCCCGACGCCCGACGAGAATCTCGTCGGCTTCGCGTACTCGGGCGTGACCACCGTGTTCGATCCCTCGGATGCATCCCCGGACGCGTACGAGAGGCGCGCCCGCGTGGCGAACCGCGAACTCGTCGGCCCCCGTATCTTCACCACGGGCAAGATGCTCACCTGTCCAGATGGACATCCGCAGGCGATGGTGCAGGCCTTCGCACCGGGATGGCTCGCGTGGTGGCTGGAAGACCAGGTGGCCACGGCGATCGGCACCGTCGCCGAGGCGCACGCCGAGGTCGACAGCCTCGCCGAATCGGGAGCCGACGGGATCAAGATCGCCATCGATGCCATTCCGCTCTCGGCCCCCATCCTGCGCCGGGAGATCGCCAGTGCCGTGGTCGATCGCGCGCGCGACCACGGCCTTCGTACCGTCGCCCACATCGGCACCACTCAGGATGCCATCGACGCGGCCGAAGCCGGCGTGGCGTTGTGGGTGCACGGCGTCTACAAGGAACGCATCCCCAACGACAAGATCGCTCAGCTCGCGCGCTACGAGATCCCGATGGTGGTGACGATCGAGGTCTTCGATCGCTACGCGCGCGGCAGCCGCGGGCCCATCGAACCCACCCGCCTCGAACGCGAGACGGTCGGCGCCGATGTGCTCGCGAGGTTCTACCCCATTCCCGACGAATTCGATCTCGGGCCACTCGCGAGTTGGATCGACATCGCCAACGGCTCGAAGGCAGTGGGGATGGACAACCTGCGCCGCCTGCGCGCCGCCGGTGTAGCGATCCTGGCCGGGAGCGACGTGCAGTCGGGAGTCTTCCCGGGCGCGAGCCTGCACCGGGAGCTCCGCAACCTCGTCGACGCCGGGATGTCACCCGCGGAAGCGATTCGCGCGGCGACCCTCGACCCGGCGCGCTACCTCGCGGATGGCGGCGAGGTCGATTCCGGTCTCATCGCCGAAGGCCTGCGCGCAGATCTGGTTCTCGTCGAAGGCGATCCGACGCGTGACATCGGTGCACTCGAGAACATCCGCGAGGTCTTCCTCGGAGGCATCCCGATCGAGCGGGCTCCCGTCGAGAACGACGCCACGCTGTAGTTCACCGCCTGGGTCAGCTCGACAGCGCGGCCAGGAAACGATCGATTGCGTCGTTCACCAGCTCGGGCTGCTCGGCGAATACGAAGTGGGTGCCGCCCTCGATGATCTCGACGGATGCGTTGGGCATCTTGTCGCGCAGGAATTCGGAGTACTTCGGCGGCGTCATCACGTCCTTCGTTCCCACGATGGCGAGGGTCGGCACGGCGATCTCGCCGATGCGGTCCACGATGTCGAAGCGATCACAGGCCCTGAGATCGTTCAGGAAGGGCCGCGGGCCGAACTCGGTGGCCCGGGCCCTGAGTTCTTCGGCGAAATCCGAAGGCACTTCGGTCCACGATTCGCCCATCATCTCGGAGAAGCCTGCGGGAGCGTCGAGCATCTTCTCGAGGGCACCGAGGGTGGCGGGATGAACCCGTAGCCGCGCACCGGATCCGATCGGGACGATCCCCGCCAGCTCATCCGGATGATCGAGGGCGTACTGCAGGGCGATTCCGCCGCCGAGGGAGTGTCCGATCAGCACGACGTCCTTCGCACCGCCGAGTTCTTCGCGCAGCCAACGCACCGCGTCCTCGATCGATTCGCATGGCTTGCCGTCCGGATGCCCCGGCAGGGTGACCGCCAGCGCATCGGGAAATCGCTCGAGCTGATACTTCCAAACGAGACCGCTACCGCCGGAACCATGGACGAAAACGAGCTTCATCGAAGAACCCCCGTGTGGTGGACGGGGGAGGTTAGACGCCCGCGTTGATCGAGTCGACGGCCTCCATCGCGTCGCGCATGGCGCCTTCGATGTAGCCGATCCCGGTACCGTCACCGATCTCGTGCACGCGGAGCCCCGCGCTGCGGAAGGCCTCGGCCTGGGTCGAATCGCCGGTCGTTCCCTTCGCGACGATCACCTGATCGGCGGCGACCGCGTGCGCCTCGCCATCGGCGTCGGTGAACGACACCCTTCCCGGCTCGATGCGGATGTCCTTCGCCGAGGGATGGAGTCCCAGCCCGTGTTCACGCAACTCAGCCAGCAGGCGCAGGCGTCGAACCAACGTGATTCCACTGCCGAAGCGCGGGACGTCGTCGATCACCGTGACGTTGCGACCGCGTTCGGCGAGGAACTCCGCCAACTCGAGGCCCACGAGTTCGCCGCCCACGATGGCGATGTCCTTGCCGAAGGGCATCCAGCTCCGCGTCGCCGAGCGGACGAAGCCGAGGTTCGCGGTCAGCCCCGTTGCTGCGCCCACACGCGTCGCGAGGCGTGTCACCAGCGATGTCTTCTGCTGGAGCGCCGGCGAGTTTGCCCCCAACATCAGGTCTCGCATGTCGTCGCCACTCAGCACGTGCGCGTGCTGCGCACCGGGGATGTCCGGCAAGCTGCGCAGGGCGCCCGTCGCCACGACGACATCATCCGGTGCAAGCCCCTTCAGCACGTCGGCCGTGGCCCTCGTTCCCAACCGGACATCGACGCCGGCGGCTTCGACCTGCGCCGACAACCAGTCGAGCAGCGGTTCGTTTGCGGGATAGGCGAGGGATGCGAATCGCAGGGTCCCACCGAGGCGATCGCTCTTCTCGATCAGCGTGACCTGGTGCCCGTCGAGCGCCAGGCGCCGCGCCGCCTCCATGCCTCCCGGCCCGCCGCCGACCACGGCGACGCGCTTCTTCGCCTGCGCGCGCGGCGCACGCACGCGCGTGTACTCCAGACCACACTCGGGGTTCACCGCACAGCGCGTCGACTCGCGCGTGTAGATCGCGCTGACGCACGTGTAGCAGTAGACGCAGGGTCGAACTTCTGCGCGACGCCCCTCAGCCAGCTTGCGGGGAAGATGGGGATCGGCGAGAAGCTTGCGCCCCATCGCGAGGAAGTCGAAACGCCCCGCGCGGATCTCGCCGTCGGCGTGCTCCGGCTCGACACGCCCGGATGCGATGATCGGAACGGAGACCTCCCGCTTGATCGCCTCGGCCGCGGGCAGGTTCGTGTTCGGGATGTGCGGGATGTTGGACTCCGAATGGAGCTTCCCCTGGCTCATCTCGTGGTAGGCGCTCACCGTGATCGCGTCGGCCCCCGCCTCTTCGAGCAGGCGCGCAGTCACCTTCGCGTGTTCGATTTCGATGCCGCCGACCTTGCCGACTTCGCGCGAGTCGATCTTCACGATGATCGGGTAGTCGGGCCCGACTTCGGCGCGCACCGCTCGCACGATTTCGAGCAGCAATCGCGAGCGATTCTCGACGCTGCCGCCGTACTCGTCCGTGCGCTGATTCGTCTTGGGAGAAAGGAAGGACGATGGCACGTAGCCGTGGCCGCCATGCACCTCGACGGCGTCGACACCCGCGGCCTTCGCGCGGCCCGCACCCGCGGCGAAAGCGCGAACGAGTTCGTCGATGTCCTCCTTCTCGAGCACCTTGAAGCTCGGCACCCCGGACTTCATCATGATCTCGAGTTCGTGCGGTAGATGGCCTTCGAGGAAATCGCCGTGCTCCCACTTCGGAACGGAAGGACACCACTGCGGACGCCCCGCCACCGTGTCGTCGACGGCGTTCAAGCCGCCCTGGTGGAGCTGCACCGCGAGCTTCGCGCCGTGCCGATGCACGGCTTCGGCGGCGCGCGCGATTCCCTCGATGAAGATGTCGTCGGAGATCGCGAGCTGCCAGCGCTGCACCTGCCCGACGGGATACATCACGCCGCAGGCCCCCGAGATGATGAGCCCCACCCCGCCTCGCGCCTGTTCTTCATGGTAGGCGAGAACGCGATCGCCCCACTGCCCATCGTCCTCGCTGAAGTTCGCCCCCATCGCGGTGACGACGATGCGATTGCGGATCTCGAGGCTGCCGATGCGACCGGGAGAAAGCAGGGTTTCGTAGGACGAAGTCGGGGGCATGTCAGAACGCGTCCGCACTGCACTCGTCGCCGAGGTCGTCGATTTCGTCGTCACACTCGGGGCCCACAGGGAGATCGTTCTCGAGTGCGTCCAGGAGTTCGTCGATATCGCTGCAGCTCAGTTCGGTCAAGCAGTCGATGAAATCGATCATGGCTTCTTCGCAGCCATCGGAATCATCTTCGGCCAGCTCGACGATGTCCTCGCACTCGTCCGTGCAGTCGTCGAAGATGTCGTCGTCGATGTCGTCGGGATCGAAGCCTTCGCACTCGGCCGCCCGCTCGCACGAGTCATCGCAGGCCCGTTCGGCCTCGCTCTGGCCGCTCTTCCCGCATCCCGACGCCAACAGGAAGAGCATGAAGGTGATCCAGGCGAGCGAGGTCGGGCGAGCGTGCATGGGAACTCCAATCGACGATCTGGCGATTCGAACGCGGAAAGCTGAAGAACACTCGCTGTGGAGCCTAGCCGATACCAGCGTCCTGCCGGCGCCGGGCTGCACGGCGCGAGCCCGACACGCAACGATGTCTCCCTACCCCGTTTCCACCCACTCGAAATCGTCGAAGTCCGGCCGCTTCATCACGCGGTGGAACTCCCTTGCGGTCCAGGGCCACAGTGTCGGGTCGCCATCCGGGCTGAGATACCAACTGCTACAACCCGTCACCCAGACCGTGTCCTTCATCGCCTCGCGCATCGCGTTCTGGAAGCGCTCCGCGGCCGAACGCTTCGGCATCAGCGCCCTGCCCGACTGGCCATCGATGCGCTCGATGCAATCGAAGATGTACTTCGTCTGCGATTCCGAAACATCGATGATCGACAGGTTCCCGAGCGGGCTGTTCGGCCCGACGATCATGAAGAAGTTCGGGAAGCCGGGGATCGTGACCGAGCGATAGGTGCGCGGCCCCGAAGCCCAGGCCTCCTTCAAGCTCACCCCCTCGATCCCCACGACGTTCGCGATGCCCCACTCGTGCGCGGCGAAACCGGTCGCCAACACCAGAACGTCGAGTTCGTGCAGATTTCCGTCGCTGGTCACGACGCCCCGCTCCTCGATGTGATCGATCGCTGTCGTTTCGAGGTGGACGTGTTCCTTCTCGAGGGTCGGATAGAACTCACGCGACATCACGAGGCGCTTACAGCCGGGTTCGTGATCGGGCCGGAGCTTCTCGCGCAGCTCCGAATCTTCGACGGTTTCGAGATAGTCGCGACAACCCCGCTGCATGCGCCGCCGCCACCAACCGTTCTCGACGACCCCCGCCGAGGCGTGATCGAAGATCCACTTGTAGACGAAGCGCGTGAGCTTGCCGAGGATCGGCAGGCGCCGGGTCCAGCGGCGCTCGCGGTCGGTATAGGGGCGATTGCCGACGGGGAAGATCCACTGCGCCGTGCGCTGGAACATCGTGAGGTCGCTCGCGACCTCCGAAAGGGGCGCCATCATCTGCACGCCCGTCGAGCCGTTGCCGATCACCCCGATACGCTTGCCATCGAGGGGCACGCTGTGATCCCAGGCCGCCGAATGAAACATCGTGCCGGCGAAGCGATCGAGGCCGGGGATCGGTGGGATGTTCTTGATGTGCAGCGGACCGGTCGCATCGACGAGCACGTCGGCGCGAAGCGAAGCGCCCTCCCCCGTGTGGATCGTCCAGCCCCCATCCTCGAAGCGCGCGTCGACGACGGACGTCCCGAAGGAGATGTCTTCGAGCAGCCCGTACTTCTCCGCCACCCCTTCGAAGTACCTGCAGATCTCCGCGCCCGGCGAGAAGCGATGCGTCCAATCCGGGTTCGGCTCGAAGCTGTATGAATAGAAGAAGGAAGGAACGTCGCAGGTGAGGCCCGGGTAGGTGTTCTCCCGCCACGTCCCGCCCACCGACCCGGCCTTCTCGAGGATCCGGAAGGGCAAGCCCTTCCGCTTCAGGCGGATGCCCATCAAGAGACCCGACATGCCGGCACCGATGATCGCCGTGCCGACGTTCGCCACTTCGGCCTGACTCATGAGGAACTCCGTCTCTCGCTCGACTCGAATTCTCGACTCGATCCCGGTCAGGAGCTACTCGCGTCGTGCTCCGCGTGCTGTACGACGTAGAAGAGGCAATCGCTCGCGGCGACCTCCGCGTCTACGGTGATCATGATCGGCATGAAGCTGCGACGCGCGACCAGCTCGTCGCCGCGGCGCTCGAAGTAGTCGTCGGCGAGATTCGCGCCGTACTCGTCGATCAGCTCGAGGGGACAGCCCTGCCCGTTCACCCAGCCGATGCGCGAGCCCGGGGGTACGTCTTCGAAATTGTGGCGATCGAGGTCGTCGGGCATCGTGAGATCCGCACCGTCGGCCGGGCGCTGGCCCATCACCAGCTTCCTCCCCGGCACGAGACGCGCGCGCATCGGCATCGTGAGGATGCGGATGCGATCGAGCGCGGCGCGCGAGGCGACGTCGAAGACCGCCTCGACCTCGAAGAAGCGCGCGATCCCCTCGGTGGCCACGCGATCGGCCGCCGCTTCGTGGCTCTTCCCCACTTCGATCGTCACAGCGGGGCACGCCGTCACACCTTCGATCAAGGCCCCCAGTTCGAGATGACTCCAGATGAAGTCGCGGCTGAAGAGCGAACTCAACTCGAGGGCTTCGCGCGTTGGATGGGTGCCGATCGCGTAGGGCGGGTTGTGCCCGGTGTTGTTGTGGACGTCGATCACGGCCTCGGGTGAAGTCTGCGCGATCAGGTCGAGCAGCTGCCGCGCGATGTCGCCCTCGATGTCGTCCCACGGACCGAGGAAGCAGCGATTGAGATCGCTGCGCCCGGGTACGCTTCGCTGGGTGAAGACGGGGTGCACCTGTGCGGCCTCGACGTTGCCGAGCACGCAGATCGCATCGACCGCCGGCTCGCGCCCCGAGCGCAGCCAGTCGTGCACCGCGATCAGGCCGGAGGGCTCGTTGCCGTGCAGCAGGGTCGTCACGATGCGACAGCGCGAGCGATCGCGCCCCGGCACGCGCCAGGCGGTCGGCCCGTCGAGGCTCTCGAGAAAGGAGACGACATCGTCGGGCAGCTCCGGCGGGTGCGGCGCTTCGCGAAGTTCGAGGGATCGGTTCACGCGGGCAGATCCCAATCCGCGACCGCGGCGCCCGAGCGAGAACGTTCGAGGTAGGCGTTGAACATGTAGCCGATCGCTTCGTCGCGGGGACGTGCGCGCTCGGCCGAAGCGAGGACCTCGCGCTGCCAGAGCGCCCCCGTCTGCCCGCGTTCGACCCGGCGCTGTACCACGGTGAGAAAGTGCGCGCGGTCGGCCTCCGATACGCCGGCACTCGCGAGCCCGCGATCCGCGCATTCGATGAGTTTCGGCGCGAGCTCGACCGCCGGTGTGGTGAGGCCCTCCCCGCCGAGAACGGCCGGCCAGTGGATCTTCGCGCTCGAGCCCTCGCGCGCCGCGCGATAGAAATCGCCGTGCACGTCCTCGAAGTCGAGGGCGCTTCGCCATTCGTCCGCGCTCGGCGCGACGTCGAGGGCCACTCCGACGAGCAACGCTGCGTTGGCCAGCATGTCGTCGATACTCGGCCCCGCCGGAAGGGCTCGCAGCTCGATCCTCAGGTGCCCGCCGTCCACCGAATCGTAGATCGCGCGATTCCAGCGCCAGACCGTCCCCTGGTGCAGACGCAGCTCGCGCAGCCCCGGTGC